>JAMCVO010000088.1:0-1186 GCA_023475715.1 Actinomycetota bacterium | reverse complement strand
CAAGGTCATTTACAAAAAGTGAATTTCCGCAGGCAAATACTCCATTTTGGGATGTATGCAGATTTTCATCTACTGCGGGCCCTCCTGTCTTTGGATCAATCTCAATTTCCCCTGTTTTTGAAAGCTCATTTTCGGGTATCAACCCAACAGATAAGAGAAGAGTGTCACATTTTATGTTTTTTGTTTTTGCTTTAACAGTTTTTAAATTTTTATCAACTGCGGCAACATCTATGGATTCAATCCTTTTATCACCATAAATCTTTGTCACCGTATGGCTGAGATAGATTGGAATTTCAAAATCTTCAAGGCATTGAGAAATATTTCGAAGCAGTCCTGTTGAAAACGGCATCAATTCAAAAACTCCCTTGACATTGCAACCTTCGAGAACAAGCCTTCTTGCCATAATAAGCCCGATATCACCAGAGCCAAGGATTACAATGTTCTTCCCCGGCAGGAAGCCTTCAATATTTACCATTCTCTGCACAAGACCTGCAGTTAAAACTCCCGCCGGCCGTGAACCAGGAATTAAAACCTGTCCCCTCGTTCTTTCCCTGCAGCCAAGAGATAGTATTATTGCTTTGGCTGTAATTCTTTTTATACCAAAAATCCGGCTTGAAACAATTATGCTTTTCTTGTCTTCCTTTAAATCCAGCGCCAGCGCCATGGCGTCCAGCATCACTTCAATTGAATTATTTCTTACTTTTTCAATAAACAGCTGACAGTATTCCGGACCAGTCAGCTCACTGTTAAAAATTTTAATTCCAAATCCACCATGAATGCATTGGGGTAAAATTCCTCCTAAAAATGAATCCCTTTCGATGAGCAAGACCCTTGCTGCGCCAAGCTCTGCAGCTTTTACAGCGGCAGCCATGCCGCCGGGACCGCCACCGATTACTGCAAGGTCATATTCCGAATCACTCGAGTGTTTGATTTTATTTTCCGTCTGTTTTATCAATTTAACATGTAAAATATTCTTTTTTAATTTTAAATCAAGACAAGCTTTTAAAGGATTACTGTGACTTAAAAAATTGCATCAATCCATTACAATTAATCCATTACAATTTTTGCCTGGTAAGAATCTCCTCCGGATTTTGTAATTTTTTCAACAGGAATGCTTAGCTTTTTCGATAATAATTTCATCACTCTCAAAGTACAGTATCCGCCCTGGCACCTTCCCATCCCGGCT
>JAMCVO010000404.1 GCA_023475715.1 Actinomycetota bacterium | reverse complement strand
TATCAGCCGGAAGGTTAAATTATGGCGGGAATAGGCTTTGAATTAAAAAAACTGTTTAAGGAAACAGGATTCTTTTCACGAATAAGGGCTTTTACTTATTCTGCTCTTGTATCGTTGGGCCCGTTTGTGCTTTGTACGATAATCATTGCTTCCATACTTCTGTTCATGAACTATATGAATATATCCTATAAGGAGAGGGAACTGTTTATTGCCACCATTGTTTACTGTTTTATTTTTTCACAAATAATAGCAAGCGGCTTTAAAATGGTCATTACAAGGTACATTGCAGATACTCTCTATAAGGAAAAATTTGATATGATTCTGCCTTCATTATATGGAGTTTTAACTGTTGTTATTATTTTTGCAGGAGCCGCAGGCATACTTTTTTTCTGGAGCTCCCCGCTTCCTATGATCTTAAAACTTGTCAGCTATCTGCTTTTTATGGAGCTTATTATAGTGTTCATAATGATGGAATATCTTTCAACAGTAAAAGATTATATGAAGATTGTAAAAAGTTTTCTGGCAGGAATCCTGTCCATAGTTGCACTCTCTTTTGTTTTTCTTAAATATACAAGCCTTGATGCCGTCTTTGGAATGCTTATTGCAATGGACATGGGCTTTATGGTTATTATTTCTTTTTTAATGGGGTACCTGAAGAATTTTTATGGAAAATCTTCAAAAAGATATTTTGATTTTCTGGCTTATTTCGATAAGTACCTTTCACTTTTTTTTGTTTCATTTTTTTATACCCTTGGATTATACAGCCATAATTTTCTTTTCTGGACAAGTGACCTGGGTGTAAAAATAGGGGGTACCTATGTATATGCGCCGGTGTATGACGTACCTGCATTTTATGCCTTCCTGTCAATAATGCCCTCAATGATAATGTTTGTGGTTTCTGTCGAGACCTCATTCTATGACAAGTACAGGGTTTATTACTCACTGATTACAGGAAAAGGTAATTTTAAGGATATTGAAAATGCAAGAAAGGATATGACAAGAGTTTTATGGTCTGAAATAAGAAACATTATGGAGCTGCAGCTTTTCTTTACACTTGTTTTTATTGCCGCAGGTTATTATGTGCTGCCCAGATTAGGTTTGACACAATTATCCATCGATATATTCAACCTTCTTGCGCTTGGTGCCTTTATGAGCATATTAATGATGATAATATTGCTGATACTTTTATATTTTGAGGACAGGTCAGGCGCCCTTTTCGTATCAATCTCTTTTTTATCAAGTAATGTAATACTTACTTATCTTACAATGAACTATTCCGAAAGTACCTACGGAATGGGTTTTTTTGGTTCTGCTCTGTTTTCCCTTATAATAGCCTTGACAGAGCTGCTGGTTTATCTGAAAAATATAAATTATCATACTTTTTGCGGACAACCTATCATTTATAAGGAAAAGGCCGGCTTTTTTGGAAAATTGCTCATATTTTTTACTCCAAAAAAGGACCGGGGATAATCCTGAAGGTAATAATTGAGTGACAGAAAGAAAATACAGGGTTTATTTTTATTCCCGTTGCTGATATTTTTTATAATATCAGTTCTTGTAATCCCGGCGTTTATATCAAATTGTTCTGAAAATAATTCCCGGAAAGTTATTGCGGATAAAACTGTTTTTCAGCCCGGAAGCAGACTGCTGTATATTTTGCAGAAAGCTGATTACGGCATACTATATGATGCTGTTTTTGATGTTGCGGTTGTTGATCCTGATGACAGCGGACTGACTGCTGAGAATATCTTAAACCTGAAAAACCAGGGTAAAACAATCATTTCATATTTAAGTATAGGCGAGGCTGAAAACTATAGAAATTACTGGCAGAAGGGATGGGTGGAAGGATTTCCTGATTTTATTGATGAAGAAAATCCGTACTGGGAAGGAAATTTTAAGGTGAAATACTGGTATGATGAATGGGAGGATATTGTTTTTATAAGGCTGGATAAAATTCTTAAGCTGGGTTATGACGGTGTTTATCTGGATGTAGTTGATGCATATAAATATTATGAAGAAAAAGGTTATTACTATTCGAAAGATAAAATGAAGGATTTTGTAATAAAAATTGCAGGAAAAGCAAAATCTGAAAATCCCTGTTTTTTAATAGTTCCGCAAAATGCCGAGGAGCTTGTATTGGACAGCAAATATCTGGATTCTATTGACGGGCTTGGACGTGAAAACCTTTGGTTTGAAAAAGATATAAAAATAAGCAGTGAAGAGATGAACAGGGTTTTAAATTGTCTGGAACAGCTGACCGGCAGCAATAAGTTTGTTTTTGCAATTAGCTATGCAGAAAACAGTACTGATATTAATGATTTTCTTAAGCTTTGTAAAAAATACGGATTTATTCCATTTGTGGGTAAAAAAGAGCTTGACAGCATCGGGACCGTCAGGTGATTAAAAAAATTATCACACAAAATTATCTCACAGGTTTTTATCATATTTTTCCCCAGAATATCCTGGCTGCAGATTTTATTGCTGAAATATTGAACCTGTAGGCAAGTGAAATCTCGCAATGCACTGCAAATCCGCAATCGGCACACGATATCTTTTCCACCTTATTTTTAAGATAGCAGCCGTAAGATATACTTCCGTCTTTTTCAACACTTGAAACCAGAAAATCATGGCAAATCCAGGTATTATCGGCCATATTCTTAAGGCAGGATTGTGAGTCAAGAATACCATACCCGGATTTTTTAAGCAGCAGCAGGCTATTAAGAACATCTTTTTTTTCCTTACGTAAAAGGGAATAGTCCGGCAGCATTTCATATGGATAAAAAAATTGAACCGTTATGCCGTAAACTTTATCATTTAAGAATCTCACCATCTTGCCGACTTCCGAAACATTCAACCTGGAAATGCAGATATTGGCAATTATTTTTTTACTATTTTTATATCTTTTTATATTTTCAATGATTTTTTCAAAACTTTTTCCTCTTATTTTGTCATGAGTTGCCTGCATTCCGTCAATACTTA
>JAMCVO010000531.1 GCA_023475715.1 Actinomycetota bacterium | reverse complement strand
AAAGAGTAATTTATTCGTTTTCTGATTTATCTTTTTCTTCGTTTTCTTTCTTCAGGATCGCATATATTTCCTTAAGCACTTTCAAGGGCTCTTTTATAAGCCGCTTCGGGAAAAATGGCATAAGGGTAGCAATCGCTTTCTTCATATCTTCAGTCATCCTGTGAGGCTTTGTAAGTATTCTGTCAATAAAATCCTCAGCAAAAACAGTTCTGAGATGCCGTCTGTCTATCTCTATTTTCTTTGTGCAGTTATCGCAGGACACACTGCGCAAAAAACTGCCGATATACTGCACGGTATGTGGAGTTTCCTCATTACAACTGATGCAAAATAGAGTTATTTTTGCTTCTTCATCTTTCATTTTTTATAAACTATTTTTTTAAATTAAAAGCAGCTCAGGATTTTCTATTATCTCTTTCAACCTCTGCAAATATCTTGCCCCGTCAGCTCCATCAATAATCCTGTGATCTACTGCAACCGATATTTCCATAAACTGTTTTGGCTCAACCCTGTCACCCACAAATGCAGGTGCCTTGTATACCCCGCCTACCATAAGAATTGCTCCCTGCGGCGGATTGATTATGGCTGTAAATATTCTTATGCCAAACATTCCAAGATTGCTTATTGTAAAGGTCCCATTGGTTATCTCCTCTATTTTAAGTTTTCCCTGTTTTGCCTTTTCAATAAGCTCGGTTCGTCTTTTTGCAATCTCAAAAACACTTAGCTTATCTGCATTGTATATTGTAGGTACAATCAGTCCTGATTCAATTGCTACTGCCAAACCTACATTTACGTCTTCATAAACTATTTGGTTTTCGTTTACCAGAGATGAGTTGACATTGGGCTGTTCGGCAAGAACGGTTGCACAAGCCTTGATGATAAAATCCGTATATGTTATTTTTGTATTATAAACTGCACTGACCTTATCCTTTATTTTTTCCCTGAGAGCAATCAGAGTATCTACATCCATTACAGATGTTAAGATAATATGAGGGATATTCTGCTTTGAATAAAGCATCCTATCGGCAATTAATTTTCTCATACCTTTAAGCGGAGTTGAGGACTTAATTTTTGCTGCCGAACCGGTTACCGCAACAGGTGAAGCTGCAGGAGCTGCCGAGACAGCCGCTCCAGAGGCGCCGGCTCCGGATTTTAACTTTTCTGCAAAGGCAATTATGTCTTCTTTTACAATTCTTCCGCCGGGGCCTGTTCACAGGATTGGCTCTTTTAAATAATCTATTCCCATCTCTTTGGCAAGGCTTCTTGCAAGAGGTGATATTTTTAACCTTTCCGTGCTCACGGTACCGCCAGCAGATGCAAATTCCGGCTGACCTGGCGCCTTCATTGATCCTGATTCTGTATAGGTTTCAATATCTTCCTTTACTATCCTGCCGCCGGGGCCCGTTCCTGTAATTTTTGAAATGTCTATCCCTTTTTTCTCTGCAATATTTCTTGCAAGCGGTGAAATCTTAATTTTAGAACCATCTGATTTATCTTCCGATTTAGAAATTTCTCCTTGTTGTGTCCGGGCTGATACTTCTGCAGGAATAGTTTTCTTAGCTTCCAAGGTTTCCGATGGAGTGGTTTTTAATGCAGAAGTTTCGGGTATAGCTTCATCTGCAGATCCGATATATGCGATGATTTCGGTAACCGGGACTTCTTCGCCTTCAACCCTTATTATTTTCCTCAAAATTCCGGAATTATAAGCTTCAACTTCAAGAGATACTTTATCGGTCATTACCTCAAACAATACTTCTCCCGATTCTACCTTATCACCTTCTTTTTTATGCCACTTTTCAATTACCCCCGTCTCCATCGTCAATCCCAATTTTGGCATTATTACTTCATGCATTTTAACTCCTTCCAAGAACCAGCATTTTTCTTTATTCTCAATTAATTATTATTAATTAGTATTTATATCTTTTCTCAGGATATATATCAGAATATATTAATTTAACAAATTATTTCAATTTAATAAATTAATTTTTAATATTTGTTAGCATCTAAAATTTCGTGATAAAAAATAAATTGATAAGGAAAAGCCTGCGTGTTTTTGAAATACCCATCATGGCTCTTATAATTTTCCTTTATTGCTATCACGAAATTTTAGATGCTTCCTTAATATTTATAATATTATTTAGCTGAAATAAACCTGCTTCACTGGACACATTGTATACTAAAAATAGTCAGGATAAAATAACTGATTAGACAGGCGTAATTTAAGCCATATTCAAAACCTGAAGCACACCCTTTTTGATCCTTTCAGTATTTGGTATCATCTCCTGTTCCAGAACCACGCTGTAAGGTACGGGACAATTTTTCCCGGCTATCCTTAATACCGGAGCATCAAGAAGATCAAAGGCTTTTTCTGCAACCTGAGCAGCGATTTCACCCATATATCCGCCGAAGCTGCAGGCTTCTTCTACGCAAACAAGCCTGCCGGTTTTTTCCAAAGAATTCAATAAGGCATCAAGATCCAGAGGCCTTAAAGTCCTCAGATCAATTACTTCACATTCGATATGGTTCTCATTATACAAAACATCTGCCACTTCAAGTGATTTCTGTACCATAAGAGATGTTGCAACAATAGTAATATCTTTTCCTTTCCTTTTGACATCTGCCAAACCAAGCGGAATTTCATATATTTCTTCAGGCACATGCTGAATATATTTTTTATTCTTGTAAAGCAGCTTATGCTCTATAAATATTACAGGATTATCATCATTAACTGCGGCAATCAGTAACCCTTTTGCATCATACGGGCAGGAAGGCATTACAACCTTTAACCCGGGTATATGAGAAACAAGCGCTTCAAGGCTCTGAGAATGCTGTGCCGCAGCACCTGTCCCGCCCCCGCCCGCTGTCCTGATAACCATCGGAACTTTTGCCTTACCTCCGAACATGTATCTTATTTTTGCTGCCTGGTTTACTATTTCGTCCATGGCAATTGTAATGAAATCGGAAAACATTATTTCTGCAATCGGACT
>JAMCVO010000634.1 GCA_023475715.1 Actinomycetota bacterium | reverse complement strand
GACTGTATCTATTGATCTTGAAATAATTTTCTTTATAACCTTACTGTTTAAATTAGGTTTATATTCCAGTGCCAGTGTTTCAAGCCTTAAGAGTGAGTCAAGTGAAGAGTCGGCATGAATAGTGCTGAAGCTTCCATTATGCCCCGTATTTAGCGCTTGAAGCATCTGGTAAGCTGCCATTGAATCTCTGACTTCCCCAATAATTATCCTGTCGACATTAATTTGGTAATAACACTATTTGAGAAGCAGTAGTATATTTCAATTTTTCGTTCATTTGTCTGGGCATTAGAAGGATAAACAATTATCTTATCAATTAGATTATCTATAATTTCTTTTTTATCAGAATCTGTTGAATTTTCAATTTTACCAGTCATTTCACTTAACATTGAAGCAATTCTGTCAATTTTATTTTTTTCATAATTTTCTTGATTCAATATTTCCTCATAGGCACTTTTTTCATTAATTAACTTTTTTTCTTCATCCCTTAATATCTCAAGTTCCGCATATATATCTTTCATGATAGGGTTATCTTTAATCCCCAAATATTTGGCATACCTTTTCTTTTTTTCATTCAGATTTGAAAGTTTTGCTTCAACATCACTTAATTTCTGCTTATAATTAACAGTTCCTAATTCTTTTATTTTATTTTGTAATAATTTTGTTAACAGCTTTGGATTCGTTATAAAATTTTTCACATCAGACCAGATTTCATTTTCAATTGCTTTTGCATTCAAGTGTTTGTTTTTACACTGGGTTTGATTATCATTACCCTTGAATCTATGGGAATTGCATCCGTAATAATAGGTTACATGGGAAAGAAAGCCACTATATCTCCTGCCACATAAGCCACAAATAATCTTGCCACTCAATAAATAAGTTCTCTTTGTATTTCGGGTTGATTTTATAAGATTTTGTTTTAATACTTCTTGCGCAATACTCCATTCTTGTGGAGTTACTACTGCGGGAACTTTGATTGTTCTTGGTGTTATATCTTTATTTTTTGTCCGTCTTCCAAGAGTATAAACGCCTTGGTAGATTTTTTCTTTTAGTAAGTTCCTTACCCTTGCTCCGCTCCAAAGAAGTGCTTTTACCCTTTTTTTGGAAAGCTTGTTTTTGCCCCGAGTAAAAGGTGGTATACTTTCATTATTTAGAATAATCGAAATTTTCTCTGCTGATAACTTATTATATATACACAAATCAAAAATTTTTCTTATAACATCTTTCTCAGAAAATTTTCCAAGCAATATCTTCTTGTCGAATAATTTAAGTTTTTTATTTCTTGTAACTATGTAAGCATATGGTGGCAGGCCGCCCAACCATCTTCCTCGTTTAATTGATGTTATTTTACCTCTAGTGAATCTATACTTAATTGTATTCAAATCCAGTTCAGAATTTCCTGCAGATATTGTCAGCATATATTTTTCAAGTGGTTTTTTAAAATCATATGGCTCATTTATCGAAAAGAACTTAATTCCTAAATTATTAAGTCTTTCCATGGCTACAAGAATATTGAGAGCATTTCTTCCGAGCCGATCTACTTTAGCAACTATAACCAGATCAAATTTCTTTTCTGCTGCATGCTGAAATAATTTCATACCAGCTGGGCGTTCAATCATTGGGATTTGCCCACTAACTCCATCATCAAGGAAAAAACCACAAAATTCTATCTCTTTATTTTTTTTCAACCAGGAATTTATTTCATTTTGCTGATTTTGAATAGTCTGATTATTGCGCTGTTCATCTCCTGATGTTCTACAATATCCTACAGCTCTCAATTTTAATTCTTTTGACCATTCCATTTGATTAAAATAATTATAATTAATTTATTAGAAAAGTATATAGTTATTTATCATCATTTATTTTATTAAATATTAATTCAAATACTTCTAATATTTTTTTAATACTTTCTTCAGATTCATCAAATTTCTTTATGAAGATAATTTTGCATTCATTTTTAGATTTCATAATAAGCACCATCACCTTTTTAAAGACTTATAATCCCTCTAATATAAATATTGTTTTATTCTTATTTTTTGTTTCAAAAAATTAAATTTTCTGTTTTTACCAAAACACTCCCTGCAAGAATAACAGCTATCTATATCAGGCAAAATATATCCATTATTACAGGTGTAATAGCCTCTATTGACGCTATATTGCAGGTTGCTTGAGATTGCCTTTTCAATTGTTTTATACGGATTGTTGTTATACCTGTCTCTTATATTATTTACTGAAACTTTTTTCTTATTTAGCATTTCGTGCATCACCTCTTAAAAAAGCGCAAAAAAAAGCGCATCCGCAAAATATATTGCGAATACGCTTGACTTTTTATTAATTAGCTTTTCAGCTATTGTGCTTTAGTATAAAATAGTTTAAACTACTCCATACCAGCTTAGATTTAAGAAAATTATCTTAAAATACTACATTTAGTGTCTTATATTATACCATAAACACAACATATAGTCAAACTCTTTTCAAACAACTTCCTTTTTAACAGGTTTCTATGGCCTTCAGACACTTTCTGGGTTAGGAAATGGCTGATGTTAATATCTAAATTGGCTAATGGCATGAAGTGTTCCTGTTGCAATTCTGGAATTGAGTGCAAATAAGTTGAATTATGAAAAAAATATTTAGAGTCTGTATTTTATTTTATATAAGTATAATTTTTATTATATTAATTTTTTTTACTTATATTTATTTTACTGAAAATTATCAGAAGCATTTATTTTTAAAATTTGTGAATTCGATTTTCTTACTACCATAACAATACCCATTGACCAATCAGTTTCTTGCCCATTTGCTATAAGTTTTTGTTTCTCCCTTGCACCAAATACCCAAAATCCAATTTCGTCAAGTTCTTTAATTAAACTGGTTAATCTATAACTAGGATCTAATTCAGGACCAAGATCACCCCAGTCCTTAGCAATATCAAGAAACTCTCCTACTATTTTTACCTCTTTTTCATTAGACAATTCATCATTATCAAATTT
>JAMCVO010000179.1 GCA_023475715.1 Actinomycetota bacterium | reverse complement strand
AAATAATCTGACGAGAGATGAAATTAATTATAGTATTGTTTTCCAGCCTGCCTTTTAACTGGCCGGATTTTTTATTACTGAAACATTCAACCAGAACTTCAAGATTTAATCCAATCATTTTTTTATTTTGTTCCAATGAAATTGGATTTTGCAATTCCACAAGTTCATTAAACCATTGCTTTTTTATATTCAAAGTAACATTGTCCGTCATATTTTCAGCAGCTGTTCCTTTTCTTTTTGAATAAATAAATGTAAATGCTCTGTCAAACCTTAAATTTTTAACTAAATCAAGTGTCTCAAGAAATTCCTCTTCATTTTCACCAGGAAAACCAACAATTATATCAGTTGTAATAGAGGAGTCCGGCAATTCGCTTTTAATGGAGTGGTATAAATTCATATAATCTTCTCTGGTATACTTTCTGTTCATTAAATTTAGAATTTTATTCGAACCTGCCTGCAAAGGAAGATGTATATGCCTCATTATATTACTATTTTGTTTGATGACACTGATAATGTCTTTAGAAAAATCTTTAGGGTGGGATGTCATAAACCTTATTCTTTTGAGTCCTTTTATTTTTGATAGATTATTCAGGAGCTCTGCAAAATTTTCGGTACCTTTTAAGTCTTTCCCATATGAATTTACATTCTGCCCAAGCAAAGTAATCTCACAAACGCCTTCAGAAACAAGGTCTTCTGCTTTTTTTATTATTAGATTCATTGGTATTGACATTTCTTCACCCCTTACCTGCGGTACAATACAATATGAGCAATAATTGTTGCATCCAATCGTTATTGGTAAATGAGCTTTAAATTTAAATGTCCTTTTAAAATTAAAGATTTCATAGTCATAGTTTTTTAGGATTTCAGTTTCGCAAATACTTTTATTGGTTTGGCTTCTTTTTTTAATCAGATCAGGTAAATTTTTTATATTCTTTGTCCCAAACACTATGTCTATATAGGGAAATTCCTTAATTATTTTTTCTTTGAGGCTCTGAGCAGCACATCCTCCCACACAGATTAAAGTATCAGGATTATTAATTTTTAAGGACTTTAAATTTCCCAAATGTCCATACAGTCTGTTATCTGCTTTTTCTCTTACTGAGCATGTATTAATCAAAATTATCTTTGCAGTATTTAAATCATTGGTTCTTGAATAACCGCAAGTCTCCATTAAATACCCAATTCTTTCAGAATCAAACTCATTCATCTGGCAGCCAAATGTTTCAATATAAAATTTTTCTATACTTTTATCCATGTAAAAATAATCAAATTAGAGATTTTTTTGGAATTATCTATTAAAGATATTAAACAAAAAATAAAGCATCCAATAAAAAATTAAAAATCTACCTTGCTTCGACAGTTATAACTATTGCAGTTTTTACTTCACCATTTACGTCAATATCTTTAAAAAAAGGAATGCATATAAGCTCCTGGCCTGTTGGAGCTATGTATCCTCTGGCTATTGCTATAGCTTTAATTGTTTGGTTTAAGGCTCCTGCACCTATTGTCTGAATTTGTACTTTATTTTCCGTCCTTATAATTCCTGCAATTGCACCTGCTACAGAATTTGGTGCTGATTTTGATGAGACCTTGAGTAGTTTCATTATTTATATAGTTTCAATTTTTTTGCTTTAAATTAATTGTAAAGTTAATTGTATTGTTTACTTTCTTAAATTCAATGTTATTTTCTAATGTAACAAGGTGCTTATTTCCATATTTTATAATTATTTCTTCTAATGTTTTTATTATACATCTTATTTCTTCATCTTTAAATCTATTTGCTAATTTTAACTCATCATATAGTTGAAGCTTCTTTCCACTCTTTTTTTTAACTTCAATTGAGTCTTTATTGTCATCATTGAAAAATTTATCATTAATTATATTTAAATTTACCGGTACAAGCGCATCTATTTCATTATATATTATTCTTTGGAGGTTCCTTTGAGAAATGTCCATGTTAAAAATTTTTTTTGTTATTTCATCTAAAATGCTGTAACTGTCAGTCAGAGAGGGAAAATTCATTATCTTAATATTATTTTCCATTATAAATTTATAAAATTCATCCCAATGGTTGAATTTAGGGTAACTCTTATAGTCATGCTTTTTAAAAGATAAATGTCTCATTGTAGCAATTATTTGAGATGGTGTACCATAATAAAAATTTATATTATTATTTTGAAGTGCAAAGTCCAGAATAACTTTAATTATATTATTTACTCCGCCAGCCAGATGAGATTGCCCGCCATTCTCAATTAATTGAGGTAATAATGATTGATCTTTTTTTTCCGGAATAATTTCAAGATTATTGTCTATATAAATACTGGTACCCTTCAAGTGGTCTGAAAATGTAATTTTTACCTCATCGGAAGTTAATTTTATTGAGAATAATGCCATTCCCCTTCCATGAAAACCGTATGAATCCTTTATTCCATCGTCAAGTTTTGAAGTAACCCTGGCCTGGAAAATTAAATTATGGAATTTAGGTGGAATACCATTACCATCATCAATACAGTAGACAACTCTTCTATTGTCTCCTATTTTTTTTGTACCGATGAATATGTTTTTGCTGCCGGCATCACGGCTGTTCCTTAACAACTCAATGATAATATCTTCAACGGTATGGATATCCTGAAGAGCCTGTCTTCTATCAGCTTCTGAAATCTTTAATTTGATATAGCCATTTCCCAGATCTTCTTCAATATTAAGCTTATCCTTAATGTCAAGATCAGATAGGAACCTGGTTAAATCAGTGTTATTATTTAGCATAATCTATTGCTCTGCTTTCCCTAATGACAGTTACTTTTATCTGTCCAGGGTACTCCATCTCACTTTCAATTTTCTTGGCGATATCTCTGGCAATAACAGATGCGAGATCATCATCAACTTCATCAGGCTTTACCATAACTCTTATTTCTCTTCCTGCCTGGATAGCAAAAGCTTTTTCTATGCCTGTAAATTCCGATGCAATTTTTTTCAAGGCTTTCAAGTCTTTT
>JAMCVO010000412.1 GCA_023475715.1 Actinomycetota bacterium | reverse complement strand
TTCCAGAAGGCTTTCCATAAGGATTGATAACCTTTACGATTTTTAATCTTGCCTGTTCCATCTTGGAAACTTTTATAGTGCTGACAACCGTTCCGATAACTTCGCCAATTATCATTTACTATCCTTAAAAGAATTAAAAGTTCAATATTTTTAGTGATATTAACAGCTTTTAAAAATAATATAAAGTTAAATGTAGGTCAATAAGATATTTAATAAGAACCAAAAATGATGTCAGCTTAAAAACGCTGCTTAAAAAATCTTGTTTTAAAATTCAAATTAATTATCTGTCTTAAAAGATTACTGAAAAATTGTCTAACCTTCAAGCTTACGTTTAAATATCTAACCTGGTTCATAGAAATCTTTCAAATCTTTCTTTTTTTGCTTTACAGACAGGACATATTTCCGGAGGGTTCTCCCTGGCACATATATACCCGCAAACCTTACATCTCCAAACCGGATAAGATAGATTTGCCAATCCGGATTTTTCTTTTTCTTCCTCCGTTGACTTTCCGTTTCCAATACCTTTAGCAGCAACGTCCTTTTTTAAATTTCTCCTTTCGGGGACAGATTTCAATGGTTTCAAGCCACTAAAAACTTCACCTGAAACATACAGGGCACAATAACAGGCACCATAATCAGTTAAATCTGCATCTCTGTAGTCGCAAGGACATATTATATCAAGATCTTTTGCTTTTTCGCCACTTGCAAGCCTGCATGGACAAGACTGATAACCATATCTTTTCTGATTTATTAAAAGACCTTTTATAAGTTCTTTTGAAAAAAATAAATCATTATTTAAAAAATACCCGTTTTCTTCCGCATCTTTTTTAAATTTTTCAAATGTCTTATCTACTTCAATTTCAGCTATTTCTGTTTTCATATCCATCAACCCAGCATTTCCCTTATTTTTTCTTCATCAAATCCTTTAATACAATCACTGTCATCTATTATTATTGTCGGAAAACCCCCGGTGGAATTGAATTTGCTTATAATTTTAACTACTTTATCCTGATCCTCAGGAGTCAGCAAATCAACATCAACATAATCATAAGCCACACCTAATTCATTTAAAAGCATTTTTGTCTTTCTGCACCAGATACATGTGCTTAATGCATAAAGCATTACATTTTTCTTTTGTTTTCCATCAACATGATTTATTTCAAGATTCATATATTTCTCCTATTCTTAATTTGATAATTTAAATTCATATTTTTATTTTATCATAATAAGGTACAAGAACATTATTATTTTTTATATTAAAAATAATATGTTTTACATCGCCTGAAAAGAACTTAATAAAATAGAAATGACGCCAATGATATCTTATGGATTCAGGAATTTTGAAAAATCATAGACTAAGACAAAAATAATTTGTTGCAGAACTGACTGCCCTGTTTTTAGTATGGAACCTGATTGATACCCCTTTTAGCGGAGATTATTGACTCAAAAATAAAAAAATAGGGTAACTCAATCTTACATAATTCAAAAAGTATAAAATTTATTAACCAGATAAATAAAACACAGGCCTAAATTTCCATTGACCTTTTATTCAACCAGTCTTCATTTTCTATAAATTCTAAAATCTCATCTTGAATTTCATCTCTAACCTGTCTGAAAACAAAAAGTTTTTCTTCAATATTTCCCTCTGTCTCAGCTGGATCTATTAAATTCCAATGGATATGTTTTGTCTTACCGGGAAATATAGGGCAGGATTCCTTAGCATTATCACAAACCGTGATCACATAATCGAAGGTCTCATTTGAAAAGCTTTCAACTCCCTTGGATTTTTGATTTGAGATGTCTATATTTTTTTCGATCATCACTTTAACTGCCCATGGGTTTAATCCTTGTGGCGATATTCCAGCACTTTTCACAGTCCAGCCTTTTTTATATCTTTTTAAAAATCCTTCTGCCATCTGGCTTCTGCAGGAATTACCTGTGCATAAAAATAATATTTTCATAATTGCTCCTTCAATTAATTTAATAATTTTTAATATTCAATTATGATACATATTCACTTATTATCAGTTCTAATAATAAAACTAATTTTATTCTTTTTCTTCATGCAGGATTTTTATAAATATATCTACCAAATTCGGATCAAATTGACTTCCTGCACAATTTCGTAATTCATTTATTGCATGTCTTTTATCCATCATTTTTTTGTAAGGCCTGCCGTTTCTCATTACATCATATGCATCAACAATTGCAATTATTCTTGATATGATTGGGATATCCTCATTTTTTAATCCTTCAGGATAACCCTTTCCATCCCATCGCTCATGATGATAAAGTATCCCTTTTGATACAATAGATAATTGGAAAGATGTTAATGTAATCCTGTATCCTGCTTCCGGATGCTTTTTTATTAGCTGCCATTCTTCCTGGGTAAGAGGTTGGACTTTTTTAAGTATATTCTCAGGAATAACAACCTTACCTATATCATGTAAATTTCCCAACAATACAAGTTCATCTAATTTTCTGTTACTGATTCCTATCTGTTTTCCTATTTTAAGAGCGAATTTTTCCAGCCGTTCTGCATGCATTTCAGTTTCAATGCTTTTTTCATAAAGA
Organism: Actinomycetota bacterium; assembly: GCA_023475715.1. The sequence goes on along the minus strand of JAMCVO010000412.1, from coordinate 422 downwards.
GTTCTTTTTAATGAGGATACAATAGAACTGGAAGTGCTTTTTGATTCAATAAGCTTGTTTGTGTACATATTATCCTCAGCCTCTTTTATTATGCTCTGAATATGCTGTACGATATCCCTTTTAGTCGAATATCCTAATGCAATGCTTGTCATTATCTTATTTCCTGCATCTTTTTTGGAATTCTCCCTTATCCTACTTATAATTTCTTCCGTGTTTTTTTCAGTAGTACAGGGAAGGATAATAGCAAATTCATCACCGCCCCATCTTGAAATAATATCACTTGATCTGCAACATTGCTTTAGTATATTTGCACAATTACATAACAGCTTATCACCTTCTTTATGACCAAAAGCATCATTTATTAGTTTCAATCCATTCAGATCTCCGATAATTATACTTATCTCTACGTACCGATCATACTC
>JAMCVO010000437.1 GCA_023475715.1 Actinomycetota bacterium | reverse complement strand
TTACACGGTGTCGCTGCGTCAGGCTTTCGCCCATTGCGCAATATTCCCTACTGCTGCCTCCCGTAGGAGTCTGGGCCGTATCTCAGTCCCAGTGTGGCCGACCATCCTCTCAGACCGGCTACCCATTATAGCCTTGGTAAGCCGTTACCTTACCAACTAGCTAATAGGACGCGGGCTCATCTTAAAGTGGAAGCCTTGCGGCTACCTTTGTTATATAAATCATGCGGTTCATATAAAATATTTGGTATTAGCCCCTCTTTCGAGGAGTTGTCCCAATCTTCAAGGCAGATTACCCACGCGTTACGCACCCGTTCGCCACTTGCTTTGAAAAAGTATTGCTACTTTTTCATTGCACGTTCGACTTGCATGTATTATGCACACCGTCAGCGTTAGTCCTGAGCCAGGATCAAACTCTCCATAAAAACTTGGAACTTATTAAGTTGCCTTAATAAGTGTTGACCTGTACTAACATATATGTACTTACTTTTAAATTATTGAAGACCCACACTATTTAGTTCTCAAAGAACAACTTAAAAACACGCTCGCAGCACAATATCATTTAAAATTTCTTTTGTCAACAAAGAAAAGTAGAAAAAAGAAGTAAAACTATTGTGCCCCGAACACAGTTTTAAAACAAACCTTCCCAATATCCCTATTGAGCTAAATTATTATAACACTTGAGGAATGGAAGTCAATATAGATTTTATAAAATTTTAAGCTTAAAATCCGGCTTTTAAAATGTTTTTTAATCTTGTTCGGGTAATTATTCTAAGTTCAATTCAGAAAGATTTTCGCTGACATTTTGCTTTTTATTTCCTGATTTTTTATTGCTGACCTTGCTGATTTCCTTGGTTAAAACATCCCTGTCAATTTGAGGCTTTTCCTCCCTGGCAGTATTTTCAGACTTGTTCTTATCAAAATCCAGCTGCTTCTTTATTTCTCTTTCAATTTTTTCCATAATATCAGGGTTCTGCATCAGAAAAACTTTTGCATTTTCCCTGCCCTGTCCGATACGGTCATTATTATAAGAATACCAGGAACCGCTTTTGATAAGGATACCCAGTTCAGTGGCAACATCTATTATGCTGCCTTCTTTAGAAATGCCTTTTCCATACATGATATCAAATTCGGCACTTTTAAAGGGAGGTGCCACTTTATTTTTTACAACTCTTACGCGGGTTCTGCTGCCCACTGCATCAGTGCCTTCCTTCAAGTTATCGATTTTTCTTATGTCCAGCCGTACCGACGCATAATATTTGAGAGCTCTTCCACCCGGAGTAACTTCCGGATTACCAAACATTACACCAATCTTCTCTCTAAGCTGATTAATAAAAATAACAGCAGTTTTGGTTTTATTCACGACACCCGTAATTTTTCTCAAAGCCTTTGACATTAGTCTTGCCTGAAGACCCACATGGACATCTTCCATTTCTCCTTCAAGCTCAGCTCTGGGGACAAGTGCAGCTACAGAATCAATGACTATTGCATCAAGCGCACCGCTTTTTAATAATATTTCGCAAATTTCAAGAGCCTGCTCTCCATTATCAGGTTGTGACAACAATAGTTCTTCTGTGTTAACACCAAGGTTTCTTGCATATATGGGATCCAGCGCATGCTCTGCATCTATAAAGGCAACTGTACCTCCTGCTTTCTGGGCATTTGCAATCACATGCAGTGCAAGAGTAGTTTTACCGGATGCTTCGGGACCGAAGATTTCTGTAACTCTTCCTCTTGGTATACCTCCTATACCAAGAGCAATATCAAGCTCCATTGAACCTGTCGGGATGGAGGCAATATCCTGGGAATGGTCGTATTGCCCCAGTTTCATAATTGCACCTTTACCATACTGCCTTTCAATTTGAGACAGAGTATTTTCGATTATTCTATCTTTATCATCTTTCTCCATTTAATATCCTCCGGAAAAATAAAATATATAAATTCAATTAATAAATTAAATCTTATTTTTAATTTACGCACAAGCATACATGCATAAATGCATATTAACATTTTAATTTGAATTCTTCAAGCACTTTATATTCGGAACCGCTTTTCTTCAATACACTTTCAAATAGTGTTATATGTGCACATTTAACATTTTTTTGAGGCGCAATGCCAATATTTTCCATTTCCTCGCTTAAATCTATCATGTTTCTAATCCTTGCTACAGTCAGATGAGGAATAAACTTTCTTGGTTCCTTTCTTATCTTAATCTTATTTAAGCTATCTTCCAGTTTATCATAAAATTGGATTATTTTTTCATTTCCCTCCTCAACCGGAACAAATATTATTCTTGCGGATTTTAAATCCGGAAAAGCTTTTATTCTATCTCCGGTACTAAAACTAAATTCCGGAAAACTTGCTGATACCGAATTTATTGCCCGTACTATTTTTGGAATCCTGCTGACATTTGTATAATCTAAAAATTTTAGGGTCAAATGGATGTTATCCGGGACTATTGCCCTTATCTCATGATTTTTATTGCTTATACCGATAATTGTATTATAGAAATACTGCCTTAACTTCTGGGGGATTTCAATTGCAATAAAAAGTCTTTTTTGACTGTCTTCTTTTTGCTCTGGCATTATTTTATAGATTATTAATTGCAAGCCTTAGCTTGTTAAGTATAAATTGTGCAACTCTGAACTTTATCTCAGTTCTGGTACCAATAAAATTTTTTTCATAAACCTCAGAAAGACTATTAGGTCCTATAAGGCAGCAGTAAACCAGACCTATCTTTTTATTTTTTTCGGGAGACTTGGGTCCTGCTACGCCGGTTGTGCCGACTGCAAAATCAGAATGGAAAATTCTCTTTGCGTTTTGAGCCATTTCAAGACAAACATCAGGGCTTACAACCCCTTTTTTCGTAATTACATCATCGCTGATATTCAATATTTTTTCCTTTGCACTGATTGAATATGATACTATTGAACCGATAAAAAATTCAGAGCTTCCGGGAGTATCAGTCAAAATGCTTGAAATTAAGCCTCCCGTAACAGATTCTGCGGCACTTATGGTTATTTTACGGTCCTTCTTATTTATTGCCTCCCTGATACTATCTGCAATATTATCATTGTCCTTACCGTATATGTTGTCTGCTATTGCTTCTCTTATTTTTTTCTCTATAATTTTTAAATTGGAATCACATTTCTTCTCATCATTTGATCTTGCAAGCAGCATTATTTTTATCAAGCCCGGATTTGCGGTTACTCCGATTTCGACATTTAAATCCTTTGCAAGCAGTTTTGCGTCTTTAATTTTAAATTCCATTTCACTTTCGCTGATATCTGTTGTAAGCAATATTTTCTTTCTTAGAAATTCCGGTCCTATTTTATCCTCCGCATATGAAGGCTCATTAATAAGACTTTTCAGAAAAGGAATTACATCATTATCAAGCATATCCTTCATTTCTTTTGGTACCCCAGGAATAGAAAAAATCCATTTGCTCTTCCCTTCAGCTTTTTTACTATAATCAGATCCTAGCTTGATTATAAATCCGGAGGCACTCCCGATTCTTGGTTTTATAGGTATCGAATCTTCAGGGATAAAAGATTGTCTTTTTAAGGTTTCCTCGATATTCTTGTTTTTCAGCCATTTTAAGAATCTTAAGCTTGTTTCATCAAGCGATTCATTTTTAACCAGAGTTTTGTTTAGAACCATTGCAACAGCCGCCCTGGTTAAATCATCGTCAGTGGGACCCAACCCACCACTTATAATTATAATCCCGCTATGGTTAACAGCTTCTTTCAGTGCATTTCCTATATCCTCAAAATCATCTCTTACGGTAATCATATAATTGCATTCCAAACCCAATTCTGTAAGCATTTCCGCTATATATTTGGAATTTGTATTTAAAATAAGACCCAGACTAAGTTCCGTGCCTATGCTTACAATAGAAAACTTCAATTCTCTCTTCCTTCCAGCATTTCATTAAGCTCTTCTCTGGAAATAAGGACCTCTCTTGGCTTGCTTCCATCATAACTTCCAATCAAGCCCTTTTCTTCAAGCTGATCCACTATCCTTGCAGCCCTGGAATAACCAAGTCTCAATTTCCTTTGAAGCAAAGATGCTGAAGCATGCCCAAATTCTACAACAACTTTTAGAGCATCATAAAACAATTCGTCATCCTCGGCAGACTTTTCTTCTTTTTTTGTTATTCTTCCTGTAATCTCGGGGTTAAATTCAGCCTTGCCTTGATTCTTTATATAATTTGTAATAAGGCTGATCTCTTTTGTTGTTACAAAAGCACCCTGCAGTCTCTCGGGCCTGTTTGCACTGGGTGAAAGATAAAGCATGTCTCCCCTGCCAATTAATTTTTCTGCACCACCATGCTCAAGTATTACCCTGGAATCAGTATAATCTGTAACCCTGAATGCAATTCTGGCAGGTATATTCGTTTTAATAAGTCCGGTTAAAATTTTTACTACAGGTTTCTGGGTCGAAATAATAAGATGAATTCCAACTGCTCTCGCCATCTGCGCAACCCTGCATATACTATCCTCAACTTCTGAGGCAGCTACCATCATCAGATCAGCAAGCTCATCGATAACCACAAGTATGGTTGGCATCGGTTTTAGCTCAGATTCCTTTCCGGCATCTTTTGAGACCATAAAATTATATTCTGTTATTGACTTGCAATTGTAATCCAGGAGTGTCTGGAATCTTATTTTCATTTCGTCCAAAACCCATGAAAGCAAGTTTGCAGCTTTTTTAGGATCAACTATTACCGGAGCAAGCAGATGTGGTATGCCATTATACAAGCTAAGCTCAACCATTTTAGGATCAATCATTATGAATTTAACTTCGCTGGGCTTTACTTTTAATAGCAGCGATACAATAATGGAATTAAGACATGAGCTCTTACCTGAGTTTGTAGCTCCGGCTATCAATATATGAGGCATGCTGTTTATAGACATATTAACTACTTCACCTGAAAAGTTTTTCCCGAGTGGAACTGCCAGCGGATCATTCATCAGGGTTTTATCATCCGGAGAAAAAATATCCCCAAGAGTAACCAGACTTCTGATTTTATTTGGAACTTCAATTCCAATTGCAGACTTTCCGGGAATTGGAGTTAAAAATCTTAAGTCCGGAGATCCAAGGGCCACGCAGAAATCATCTTCGAGGCTAAGCAGTTTTTGAACTCTTACACCCTGCGAAAGTGCAAGCTCATACAAAGTTATTGATGGGCCCCTTGTAACTGATGTAACTTTTGCGGGCAAATTGAAATAATAAAACAACTGATTTAAAGTGTTTACATTTTCGCTTACGCTTTGCTTATATAATTTTGGAGACAGCGCATCCGATCTTTTTAAAATACTCAACGGCGGAAGCTTGTAATTCTGGTCCGTTTCTTTATTTTCTGTTAAAGGAATCCTTAACTGTTTTACCAGATCTTTTTTCCCGTCAATTTGTTTATCTTCATAAGTACCGTAACCAGGCTGGCTTACTTTTTCGGCATCAAAAACTTTTTTATCTGTTAATTTTTTATCATCGTAGCTTATTATTTCAGGAAGCTCTGTGCCTGTTATTTTGCCTGCCGTATTAATTTCGGGTTTTTTGCTGCCGGCAATATTTGTTTCAACCTCCATACCGGTTTCACCACCAGCAGGCTTTTTCCTGGAAGCCAGGGCTGTAATTCTTTTAATGATGTCTATCAGAGATATTTTGGTTACAATGAGAATTCCGATTATAAGAATAACAGCAAGAATAGTAACGGCTCCTGCTTTGCTTACAAGCTTAAAAAGTCCATAAAATATACCGGCGCCAATTATTCCGCCTCTTGACTTAACAAGTACACTGTCAAAAATATTGGCATATTCAAAATTATGGCTTAAAAGCCCGGCAATCGAGACATAAATCAGAAAGAATCCCCATCCGAACCTTGAAGGAAGATATTTGATTCTATTCAAAAAGAAGCTTATGCCCCATATAAATAAGAGTACGGCTATGATATATTTTGTAATTCCAAAAAGATAGGAGAGATAATCATTGACATAGTTTGTAATTATACCTGTTCTGCCGAAACTAAAAAAACTTAAAAAGAACAGTACCGAAATCATGACGATAATTATTCCGTATACTTCTATCCTTCTGCTTACGTATTGCTTTTTTTGCCTGGTGTCAAATTTCCTTATATCATTGTTATCATAAGCTTTTCTTCTGATATTGCCACTATTGTTTCTTGAATTTCTTCTGCTGTTTTTATTGTTTTTTCCAAGCATATAAATAATTTAAAATGACAATTTAATTCAAATTAAAATTTATTATTTTAGTAATAATTATAGGCTTTATCCTGATTTTTTTTAAAATAAATTTTTCCATATTATCATTTATATTGGTTTCCATAAGATTGCTGTTTGTTAAGTTATTCTTAAAGCATTTGAATATCAAATCCTTTACAAGCTGTTTGGCTTCATTTATCATCTCTACAAAACTATCTGTATAAATAATCCCCTTCAAAACTAAATCAGGTTCCATAATTATTTCAGCCTTTTTTGAATTTATGGCCGCAGTTATAAAAATAATTCCATTCCTGGACAGAGCTTTTCTGTCTTTGAGCACAATATCTTCAGTATTTCCTGAGCCAAAACCATCAATATATATATTCTGCAAAGTCAAATTATTTGAAATCCTGCATAAATTTTCATTCAGTTTAAGAACATCGCCATTTTGGGCAATAATTACGCTGCTTGCCGGTATCCCCACTTCATATGCCAGTTTTGCATTTTGTATCCTGTGCTTGCATTCTCCATGTATGGGAATGAAATATTTTGGTTTAACGAGATTTAACATCATTTTTATTTCTTCGCCTGCAGCATGCCCTGAAACATGGACCCCTGCAATAGATTCATAAAAAACATCCGCCCCCTGCTTCAGCAGTAAATTTATGGTATTCGATATTGCATTTTCATTTCCCGGTATCGGAGACGCAGAAATTATAACCATATCTTCTTTCATGATCTTTACCCGCGTATGCTCGTTCAGCGACATTTTCCTGAGCGCAGACAAGGGTTCTCCCTGGCTGCCTGTTGACAGCAATACAATCTTTCTTAGAGGAAATTCATCTATTTTTGTGATAGGTATTATTGTATCTTCTGGAATTTTTAAATAACCAAGCTCGGAAGCAATTTTAAAAGTTTTTAGCATTGTTTTTCCTGCGACGGCAACTTTCTTGTCAAGCTGCCTGGCTACATCAAGGACTTGCTGAATTCTGTGAATGTGAGAAGAAAATGTTGCAACGATTATTCTTTTATTGGCCTGAGTAAATTTTTCATATAAAGTCTTTCCGACATCTCTTTCAGGCAAAGTATATCCTTTTTCCTCAGCATTTGTACTGTCACAAAAAAGTGCAAGCACTCCTTCTTTCCCGGCTTCGGATATTTTTGAAAATTCAGTTAATTTTCCGTCAATCGGATATTGGTCAAATTTAAAATCGCCCGTATGGACAATCGTACCGATATCTGTTCTTATTATCATTCCGACACCATCAGGTATGCTGTGGTTTACCCTGAAAAATTCTATATTAAAAGGTCCAATACGAAGATTTATGTCTGTATTGATTTCATTGTAAATGAATTGTCCGTTGTCCTGATTATCATTGAGCTTTGATTTTATCAGGCCAAGGGTCAGTTTAGTTGCATATATCGGTGCTCTGCAATCTTTAATATCCCTGAATAAATAAGGCAATGCTCCAATATGATCTTCATGGCCATGAGAAAAAATCAGCGCTTTTATTTTTGATGAATTTTTTTTAAGATAAAAGAAGTCAGGGATCAGATAATCAATGCCGGGCATATAATCATCCGGAAACATAATCCCGCAATCTATAACTATAATGGAATTGTCCTTTTCAAGGACCATTATGTTTTTTCCGATTTCATTCAACCCGCCAAGCAATATAATCTTTAAACTGCTCTTTTTTGCCATGTTTTAGTCTGCTAATTTATTTTCTTTATTTTATTATATTATATTTTGACAGTATCTTCTTAAAAGCCGCAAGCTCTTCTTCACCCATTGCACAAAGCGGCAACCTTGTCGGGCCCGCATATACACCAGAGAGATTGAGTGCTTCTTTAATAGGTATCGGACTTGTAGTGATAAATATCCCGTAGAAAATATCAAGCAGATAGTTATGCAGCCTTGCAGCTTCTGTAACTTTACCATTTTTAAAACTTGAAATCATCCTTTTAATTTCGTTACCCACTATATGGGATGCTACGCTTATAACGCCGTAGGCACCAAGTGAAAGCATGGGCAGCGTATCTCCATCATTTCCGCTGTAAACAATAAAGTCTTCTCCGGTTCCCCTTATTATCTCTGCTATCTGCTTAAAGTCACCGCTTGCTTCTTTTATGCCTATAATATTCTCTATATTTGACAGCTCAATACATGTTTTTGCACTGATATTGCAGGATGTCCTGGAAGGTACATTATATAGAATTACAGGAATCTTTACTGAACCGGCTATTTTTTCAAAATGCTTAAATAACCCAAATTGATTTGGTTTATTATAGTATGGGGTTACAAGCAGCAAACCATCAACACCAATTTTTTCTGCCTCTTTTGAAAGTTCCACGGAATGTTTTGTATCATAGGTTCCGGTCCCTGCCAGTATTTTGGTCTTATTTTTAAAATTCTTAACTGCAAGTTTAAATAACTTGATCTTTTCTTCATCATCAAGCGTAGGTGATTCACCAGTGGTTCCTGAAATTAAAATTCCATCACTTCCGTTTTTTACCAGATGCTCCATCATCTTTAAAGCTGCATCCTGATCAAGATTATAATTCTTATCAAATGGCGTAACCATTGCGGTAATAAGCTCACCAAAAATCAATTTGCACCTCCCTATTTTTAAAAACTACGCTAATAAATTGTAAAAATAATTAAAAAAATTATAAATCTAAAATCTTATCTAATCCATAAGTATAATTCGGCAATTCATTTATTTTTCTTATTGCCAGAAGCAGGCCGGGATAAAAAGATGACCTGTCAATACTGTCATGCTTTATCGATAGTGTCTGGCCGCAAGTCCCAAATATTACATTCTGATGCGCCAGGAGGCCTGGCAGCCTGATGCTATGTATATGAATACCATCAGAAAAAGCTCCTCTGCTGCCGGCCGTTGTCTCTATTTCACCATCTTTTAATCTGGCTGAATTAAATTCTTTGGCTTGTGAAATTTGCTGTGCCGTAGATATTGAAGTTCCCGAAGGTGCATCTTTTTTCTTATCATGATGAAGCTCAATAATCTCACAGCCGTCAAAATATTTTGCAATCATTTGTGATATTTTAATCATCAATACTGCACCTATTGAAAAATTAGGAACAATAAAAACCTTGCTTGAAGATTTATTTGCTCTTTTCTCTATTTTTACAAGTTCATCTTTTTTAAAACCTGTCGTGCCGACAATAATGTCCATTCCTTCATCCAGGGCCCAGGTAACTGTTGCCGAAGCAGCTTCGGCATTAGTAAAATCAACGATAAGATCAGGATTTAAGTTCCTTACTTCTTCGTATCTGTTAAAAATTTTTTTATCATTTTCGCCGATTCCCAGGATATAACCCATGTCTTTTTCGGTATTTAATTTATCAAAACCGCAAACAACCTCCAGGTCCTCTTCCTTAAGCAATTCTTTTGTCATGGAAGTTCCCATTTTTCCGCAAATACCAAACATGGCTATTTTCTTCATCTTGGCCTCCCGTTAGATGTTTTTCCTACAATTACCAGATTCATTTTATCAGTTTGGAAATATTTGTGCACGATATCGTCAATATCATCAAGCTTCACCTTGTCGATTTTTTTCAATATTTCATCGATTGAGGATACTTTTCCATCTATCAGCAATGCCTTACCCAGGCGGAACATCCTTGAGCTTATATCTTCTACTCCTAAGACTATGTTTCCTTTGGTGTTCTCCTTAGCTATTTCCAGCTCATCCTTTTTGATTCCGTTTAATTTTATATCAGAAATTTCATTTTTTATAAGGTCAAGGACCTTATATACATTGTTAGGCGAAGCAGCTGCATAAATAGCTATCAAACCAGTATCGATATAGTGGGTTCCACTGGCAAAAATTGTATAAGACAACCCCTTTTCTTCCCTTACTTTCTGAAATAACCTGCTGCTCATGCTGCCTCCAAGTATATTAAGAAGTAAGGATAGGCCAAACCTGTCACTGCTTAACCTGTTACATCCGAGCCCTCCGTAACATATATGGCTCGCTTCTGTATTGCCTTTATATGTTTTCTTCATATTCGTTGGCCGGGGCAGCAGGATAGGGGCAGGTTCTTTTGGAAAAAATTTCTTTTCTTTGAGCCCTAAAATATTCTGTTTTACTTTTTCTACAAGGTCTTTATGTTTTATATTTCCCGCCGCAGAAATGACCACCCCTCCCAGATTGAAATTATCAGTAAAAAAACTGCTTATTTGATTCGCACCCAAACTGCTGAGAGATTTTCTCGTACCTAATATTGACAGACTCAGAGGGTGTCCGGAGAAAATTGTTTCATAGAAATAATTAAAAATATTATCGGAAGGATTATCCTTCACCATTTTTATTTCTTCAAGAATGACTTTCTTTTCAAGTTTAATATTTTTAATCAGGAATGAAGGATTTGTTATTACATCAAATAAAAGTTCCAGACATTGTCCAATATGTGTATCTATAAAGTCGGCATAAAAACAACTGTTTTCCTTGTCCGTAAAAGCATTGAATTCTGCACCAAGCGAATCAAAAGCAATAGCAATATCCCTGTAGGTTCTTTTTTTGGTTCCTTTAAAAAGCAGGTGTTCTATAAGATGGGTGATTCCGTTATTTGAATTGTTTTCATTGCGTGAGCCTGCCTGTACCCAGAATCCAAGAGAAATAGATCTAAAGTGCGGGATATCTTCGCTGATTATTTTCAGGCCGTTTTCAAGCTCGGTTATTTCATAATCTTCAAATTTGAAAGTTTTAGATGGTCCTATTTTATTTTTAACCTCTCTTATTCTAAGTCTGATCTTTCAAGAGATAACTTTCTATCCCTTTTATCAATATTGCATACTCTTACTGCTATTTTTTCACCCATGCCCAGGAAATCCTCTACTTTATTTACCCTCTGATTTGCTATCTTTGATATATGCAGAAGCCCGTCAATTCCTGGTATTATATTAACGAATGCACCATAACTTGTAATACCGACAACCGTTCCTATAAATTCATCACCGACATTAATATCATCAAAACCTTTGAGCATCGCTTCAATCTTATTTCTGGCAAGTTCTATATTATGCGCATCATTGCATGTAATTGATATCAATCCTTCACCATTGGAATCAGTAATATCAATTTCATCAAGACTAAATTCTTCTTTAAGCGCCTTTATATTCTTACCTCCTGGACCTATTATTTCCCCGATTTTATCTTTGGGTATTTTAAAAGATGTAATCTTCGGGGCAATTTTTGAAAGACTTTCCCTGGGTGCCGGTAATGTTTCAAGCATTTTATCAAGAATGAATAACCTGCCGTCTTTAGCCTGATACAGCGCTTTTTTAAGAATATCTATTTCAATCCCTTTGGTTTTCATATCCATTTGGAGTGCAGTTATACCGTTTTTTGTTCCGGCAACTTTAAAGTCCATGTCCCCGTAAAAATCTTCTATTCCCTGGATATCTGACAATACCACAAATTCACTATTCTGCCCTTTTACCAGTCCCATGGCAATGCCTGAAACCGGGCTTAGAATTGGTACCCCTGCATCCATAAGCGCCAAGGTGCTTCCGCAGACACTTGCCATGGATGTTGAACCATTGGATTCCAGTATTTCAGAAACAAGTCTCAGTGAATATGGAAATTTATCCTCGTCAGGAATCATTGCATCCAAGGCACGTTCCGCAAGAGCGCCATGACCGATTTCCCTTCTTTTTGGTCCTCTCATTGGGCCAGTATCTCCTGTACTAAATGGAGCGAAATTATAATGATGCATAAATCTTTTAAATTCTTCAGATTCAAGACTGTCAAGTTTCTGAGATTCCTTTATGGAACCTAAAGCCAAAATGGTTAGAGCCTGTGTTTTGCCTCTTGTAAAAAGGCCTGTGCCATGTGTAGTGTTGGGAAAAAGACCGACTTCGCAGGTAATTTTTCTTATTTCATCAGGCTTTCTGCCGTCAGGCCTGATATTTTTCTCCAGAATTAACTTGCGAACCAAATCTCTTTCGAGCTCTTTTAATGAAAGATCTATACTTATTTTATCATCAGGAAATTCAGCAGTTAACAGCTCGGTCACTTCGTTGCTTATAATTTTAAGCTCATCGGAAATATACCCTCTCTTGCTGTTATCAAGCAGCTCTTCTTTATTATCTTTAAGTGAAAATTCAAGCACACTATTAAGTTTTTCATTTATCCTGGACTCTGCCAGCTCAGCTACTCTTTTATAAACGTTTTGATTTAAAGCAAATTTTGATAATTCTTTTTTTGCCAATCCTGAAAGTTCCCTAAATTTCTTCTGTGCATCGATAATCTTTAAAATTTCCGGAATTGCAACTTCTATTGACTCAATTACTATTTCTTCACTTGCTTCACGCCCCTTGGCTTCAACCATTAAAATTGCATTTTCCGTACCTGCAACAACAATATCAATGACGCTTCGTTTAAGCTCATCATAATTGGGATTAATAACCCAGGTATCGTCTATCCTGCCGACTCTTACGGCTCCAACAGGTTCCGCAAATGGTATATCTGATATGCAGACGGCACATGACGCTCCGTTCATTACCAGAACATCGTATGGATTTTTTTGATCAACAGAAAGTACCGTTGCTACGATTTGAACCTCATTTCTTAAATTTTTATCAAAAACAGGACGAAGCGGCCTGTCAGTCAGCCTTGATATTAAAATCGCTTTATCAGTAGCTTTTCCTTCACGTTTAAAGAAACCTCCGGGTATTTTACCTGCTGCATACATCCTTTCTTCTACATCTACGACAAGCGGAAAATAATCTATATCCTCCTTAAAAGCTTCACCCATGGTAGAAGTAATAAGAATTCCATTGCCTCCACATTCGATAAGCACTGAACCATTTGCCTGTTTTGCCAGCTTTCCAGTTGAAAACCTGACCTCTTGCTTCCCTATTTCAAAACTGTGAACAATCCCTTTATTAACATTATTATTAGACAATTATTATAACAACCTCCCTGGTTTGCCTGCTCATAAAATAACCCGAATTTATTTTCTGAGTCCTAATTCTTTTATTAACTTCTTATAGCTATTTAAATCATTTTTCTTTATATACTCAAGAAGTCTTTTTCTTTTACCAACCAACATAACAAGACCTCTTCGGGAATGATGATCTTTATTATTGATTTTCAGATGCTCGTTCAGTATGTTAATTCTCGTAGTTATCAATGCTATCTGCACTGCTGCTGAACCAGTATCGCTTTCGTGAATTTTAAATTTTTCAATTATATTCTGTTTATCTTCTTTCAACAAAGTCAACTCTACCTGTCACCTCCAGTTCATTTAATTTGTACCTAGATAATTTATCATAACTGCTATACAAATACAATTAAGTTACAATATTATCGAAATCATAATTTTGAGCATAATTTATATCCTTTTTTATCTGACTGATAAGCTCTTTCTGATTTTTAAATGATATTTCATCTCTCAGCTTTTTTAAAAAGGATACTTTAATACTGCATCCGTATATTTCTTCATTAAAATTAATTATATGGCTTTCAATCCATTTCCTTTTTCCTTTAAATGTTGGATTTGAACCAATATTCATCATCGAAGGAAGCCCATCATTTTTAAATTTCTTATCTAATATATTTACATATCCCAGATATACTCCATCATTTGGTGTAACGAATTCTTCAAAAACATCAATATTTGCTGTTGGAAATCCTATCGCTCTTCCTCTCCCGTCTCCATGCAATACTACTCCCGTGATTGAAGGAAGTCTGCCTAAAAAAGTTATAATTTTTTCAATACGTCCCTCGCTGTAGAACTTTCTTATTGTAGTGCTGGTTACGGGAATACCTCCGATCCTTAAGATAGGAACAATATTCACTTTAACATCACTGGATCTAAAAAAATTTTTTAAAAAATTTGTATCTCCGCTAGCTCTGTTGCCAAATTTAAAATCTTCTCCAATAAACAACTCTTGTATATTGAACTTATCAATAAGTATTTTGCTGCAAAACTCCTCAGGTTCAATTCTTGAAAAATTTGAATCAAATTTTGCCGTAACTATTAAATCTACACCCAATTCCTTTATGAGCTTAATCTTATCTGCATAAGAAGTAATTAACTTTTTATGCATACTTTTCTTTAAAATATTAAGCGGCGGCTTATCAAAAGTAAAAACCACGCTGGTACCTTTGGTTTCCCTGGCCCTATCCACACATAAACAGATAATTTTCTTGTGCCCGATGTGAACGCCATCAAAAAAGCCAATTACCACCACGGCATCTTTTATTAATCCGCTTTTTAATTTTTCGAGTTTTATTAATTTACTCAAATCTTAAAATATTTAAATTTTACCTGAAAAATTATCCATTGATTTAATGCTCTTTTCATAAAGCCTGAAAAAATTTTCATCATAAGCATTTTTTTCAAGGTCATCGAGAGTCAAACTTTCCGAAATATCATAGGAACCTATTCTGGTTCTGAGTAATGATAATCAGGGGAAAGTTTTACGTATGTCCCGGAGCTGCAATTTATTTTTATTACAGCATTTTCACCGTCAAATGATATAAAATCAATATTATAGATTTTAACAATCTTAGCTTCAAGCGTAATTTCCTTTTTTTCCCTCGCATAAGCATATGCTGGTTTACCTTTTATTTTTTTTGCAGAAAAAATCGGAGGAACCTGATTGAAATCACCTTCGAGAGACTTAACAGTTTTTAGAAGTATCTCCTCGTTAATTCCCTGCAAACTTGCCTCTCTGATTATCTTTCCTTCCGTATCCCATGTTTCGGTTTCAATTCCAAGCTTGAACTTTGCAATATAATCTTTATCAAGAGATAAAAAATGATTACTTAGCTTTGTTGCCTTATTGATTAAAACTATTAAAAGCCCTTCAGCATTTGGGTCAAGTGTTCCTGTGTGACCAATTTTATTTAAAAAAAAATCCGGCGCATTTTTTTTATGACTCCAAAGGATGTGATACCACTCTTTTTATTGACAAGAATTATCCCATTAAAATTTTCCAATATTTTAGATTTGTTAAGAGTTGCCATTTTAAGCTAATTTTCCTGCCTGATAATCTTCAGGTTAACCACATTTACAAGGTTTGCTATTACTTCTTCCAGGCTGCCTTTCTGAGCATAAGCTGAAGCCATCCTGTGCCCTCCTCCTCCAAATTTTGCAGCAATTTCTGCTACATTATAACAGCTTTCTGCCGAACGCAAGCTAACTTTAAAATTACCCTTTGCTATTTGTTTGAAAAGTACAGCAATCTTTGCATCTGAAGCACTTCTTAATAATTCTATTACGCCATCATGAGCGGAAAAAGGTAAGTTTAATGTTTCAAAATCCTTCCGGAGCAAGTATGAATAAATAAGCTTTTTAGATTTAACCAGTTTCATCCTATTTATTGCAAGCTCGATAAGTTTAAATCTGCCATATGGCTCATTTTCATAAATGCAGCTGAATACTTCTGATGGTTT
>JAMCVO010000043.1 GCA_023475715.1 Actinomycetota bacterium | reverse complement strand
AGTTTTTATATGTATATATTGCCATAATGATATATATCCTTTAATTTAAAAATTATTTATTATTTTCTTTTAAAATCTCATCAACCTTAAGAGAGATCGCATCAGTAACTTCTGCTGTTATTCTTTTCTCATCTTCATTCAAATTGCTTTTATTTTTTACATCATCACTGCTTTTAATAAAATCTCTTACATTTATAGAATGAGCGACTTTTCCGGAATATTGTTCTGTCGCTTTTTTGGCACACAACTTTTCACATCCGTCAACAGTAATTACAGGGTGATTTTTTGCAAACATCCTGTCACCCTCTCCTCCCGCAATATATAGAGGAAGGCAAATGGTTGTTGTATCGAAAGGTTTTTTATGATGCAAAACTTCGAGTGTTGCAAGCCTTGAGATTGTCCCCTCCGGTAAATCTTCACCACTGCAGGAAACTATTCCTACTTTACTTAATTTTTTTTCATTTTCTTCCATATTTAGTCTCACACCTATTTCTCTTCATTTTGCTTAATTTCATCGATATCGCTTACTATTTTTTCTGATATTGTCCTTACCAGTTCCTGGCCGCCTTTACCGATATCAACTATCCCTTCAGGTTTTTTTTCAGGATTTTGAGCTGCAAATTTAAGTATCATGTAATTTTTATCTGGTTCTTTTCCATAAGCCTGGATATTCTTTTGTGCACAATGCTTTGCACATCCATCCAAAGTAATGACATAATTATCATTTACTTTTTTAATAGTATCTTCATCTCCGGAAGTCAGTGCAGCCAGACATGCAGTTTCAGCAATATCTGGTCTTAATTTTTTAACTTCATTAGCAGTTTCTCTTGATACTGTGCCTATAGGTTTTCCTATGCCGCTGCATGGGATAACTACTACTTTTTTACTAGTCATTATTCTTTCCCCAATTCTTGCCCCTCTTTGTCTACTCTGGACTTCATGTAGGTAAAATATTTATCGCTGTCCATTAAATTCAACTTATCACTTTCAAAATTTTTCAGCTTTGCTTTAAGCAGCCAGCCTTCCCCATAGGGGTCTGAATTAATCAGTTCGGCATTATCGGCCATCTGCTTATTATGTTCTATTACTTTCCCGCTGACCGGAGATATCAGTTCAATTGAAACCTTCATTGTCTCAATATCTCCCAGGGGATCATTCTGGACTATGTTTACACCAATACCATAAAGCGAAACATCTGCAACATCCCCGTTTAATGTCTGAAAAAAATCCGAAACACCAATAGTGGCTATGTTGCCCTCAACTTCCACCCAGCATCCATCTTTGTGATAATAAACACCGTTTTTTACTTTAAAAATAAATTTATCATAAACATATTCTCTGTAATCCATTTTCCCTCCCGGCAAAAATCATTAAACTTTTCTTTATAGATATTTTTTAAATCTACATAAATATTTTAACTTTATTTTTTACAACAGATAAGCATCCTGTCCGTATTTATAATCTCCAGTAAATCCTTCTTAATCTCCGGATCTTTCTCTATTATTTTTATAATCAGATTAATGAGTTCTTTGCTTTCGGAGTCCAACTCATCATTCAGATAATAGTTCACCCATAACCCATCTTTTCTAAAAGTAATAATTCCTGCTTCCTCTAATTTTTTTAAGTGGGAGGATATAGTCGGTTGGGAAAGATTAATAACCTCCGTAATTTCACAGACACAAACCCCTTCTTTAGCTTTAAGCAGATTTACTATCCTTATACGGCTTTCATCAGATAAAGCTTTTAAAATCTTTATTATCTTTTTTAATTTGTCATCTTTCATCTTAAATCTTTTATCATGTTTTATTTATATTATTAGGATCATCTATTAAAACTCTAAGTTAAAAACTTGTGATGTTCCCAAATTGTCAAAATACAAATCATTTATTCAAGCTGATTAATTGCATTCAGCATCGGTTTCCCTAAACAGATGTTTTTTAAAATATAATGCAACATTTACAAGACCTATAAGAACAGGCACCTCAACAAGAGGCCCTATTACAGCAGCAAATGCAGCTCCCGAGTTTATCCCGAATACTGCAACTGATACAGCAATCGCAAGCTCAAAATTATTGCTTGCAGCAGTAAAACCCAGTGTTGCTACCTGGGCATATTTTGCTTTTATGGCTTTGCCCATAAAAAATGAAACAAAAAACATGATAAGAAAATATATAAGAAGAGGTATTGCTATTCTTACTACATCAAGAGGAATTTTTACAATATATTCACCTTTTAAAGAAAACATGACTACTATCGTAAAAATCAATGCAATTAAAGTAATAGGGCTGATCTTAGGTATAAATTTTTTTTCATACCATATCTTACCCTTAAGTTTTACCAGCACAAAGCGGGTTATCATACCGGCAAAAAACGGAATGCCAAGATATATCAAGACACTTTTTGCAACTTCCCAAATGGAAATATTTACGATAGCCCCTTTTAAGCCAAAATATTTTGGCAGCACTGTTATAAAAATATAAGCATAAGCTGAATAAGCTAAAACCTGGAAAATAGAATTAAATGCTACAAGGCCTGCAGCATATTCGGTATCTCCTTTAGCACATTCGTTCCAGACTATTACCATCGCTATGCAACGGGCCAGCCCGATCATGATAAGGCCCACCATATATTCAGGGTAAGCTCTTAAAAAAATAATAGCAAGAAAGAACATGAGTATAGGTCCCACTATCCAGTTTTGAACTAATGAAAGCAGTAAGATTTTCCAATTAAGAAACACTTTCCCAAGCTCATCGTATTTTACTTTTGCCAAGGGCGGAAACATCATTAAAATGAGGCCGATTGCTATAGGAATGTTAGTCGTGCCTACAGACAATTTCGCCGACACATTAGAAATATTGGGATAAAAATAACCTATTCCTACACCGGCAGCCATCGCTATGAATATCCACAAAGTCAGAAAACGATCCAAAACTGACAATTTTTTCACAACTGATTCTTCCTGAGCCATTTTCAACCTTCCCCCTGAACTGCTTTTAATAGTATT
>JAMCVO010000114.1 GCA_023475715.1 Actinomycetota bacterium | reverse complement strand
TGCTAAAAGATTCAAAGTTACAGGATCAGGCAAAATTGTTAGATTAAAAGCTTATAAAAGTCATATTCTGACTAAAAAAAATGCAAAGAGGAAAAGAAGGCTTGGAGAAGAAATAGAAATTTCAAAAGCCGACTATCCTCACGTAAGAAGACAGCTTGGCAGATAACCAATAATCTGTAAATGCTTTAACCAGATGCAAATAATTGGATGAAAAATGAAATGAAAGTTGTGATAAATGAAAGTTGTGATTATAGAAAGAAGGTGTTGTAAAAATGACCCGAATTAAAAGAGGAGTTTTAAAAAGAAAGAAACATAAAAAAATACTCAAGCAGGCTAAGGGTTACTATAGTTCCAGCAGCCGAAGCTACAGGCTTGCAAAGGAAGAGCTGCTTAAGGCTATGGCATATTCATATAGAGACAGAAAAAACAAAAAAAGAACATTCAGGAGCTTATGGATTGTAAGAATAAATTCTGCCGCCCGTTCCAATGGTATAACTTATAATGATCTTATTAATGGTCTTAAAATGGCAAAAGTGGAAATAAACAGAAAAATGCTTTCTGATATTGCTGTAAATGACCCTGGCGCTTTCCGGAAAATTGCTGAAATTGCTAAAAAACAGATTTCCGCATAATAAAAATGTCATATTGAAAAAATGCCATATGAAATCCATATATGGAAATAAATAAAGAATTAGAAGACTTACAGAAAAGATTGAACTCTGAGCTTGAAAGCTTTAAGGTTGAGATTGCAAAAGCATTAAATCTTGATGAAGTTCATAAGGTAAAAACACGCTATATTGGTCCTAAGAGCTTTGTGATAAATACGCTGGGAAATATAGGAAGCTTGTCTAAAGAACTCAGGCCGTTTGCTGGTAAAGAAGCCAATGTAATCAAGAAAACTATAGAATCAGGTTTAGAGGAAAAAGAAAAACAGCTTAAAAACGTTCAATTTGATACAGATTTAAGAAAAGAAAAAATAGACTTAAGCCTGCCGGGAAGCCATATTGCTTCCGGAAGAAAAAATATTATTTCCCATGTGATAGATGAAATTGAAGCAATATTTGTAGGTATGGGTTTTGATATTGCTGAAGGCCCTGAAGTTGAAACTGATTATTATAATTTTGAAGCATTAAATACTCCTGAAGACCACCCGGCAAGATCACTTCATGACACTTTTTTTATATCAGACGATGTTCTTCTAAGGACACATACATCTCCGGTTCAGATAAGATACATGGAAAAAAACAAGCCCCCGGTTTATATTATTGTCCCAGGTAAGGTCTATAGAAAAGATTACGATATATCGCACACACCGATGTTTACACAAATTGAGGGACTGGTAATTGACAAGAATATCAGTTTCGGCAATTTAAAATGGACTTTAGAAACTTTTGTTCATGAAATTTTTGGTAAAGAAAGGAAAGTCAGATTCAGGCCTCATTATTTTCCTTTTACAGAACCAAGCGCCGAAGTCGATGTGTCGTGCAATATCTGCAATGGAAAGGGCTGCAGAGTTTGCTCAGAATCAGGCTGGCTTGAAATTTTAGGTGCCGGAATGGTAGATCCTAATCTATATAACTATGTCAATTATAATGCAGAAGAAGTTAACGGCTTTGCTTTCGGAATGGGTATTGAAAGGATTTGCATGCTTAAATATGGCATTAATGACATAAGGTTGTTTTATGAAAATGACATTAGGTTTCTGGAGCAGTTTTAGAAAGGTTTGCATTTAAAGTTGAAGGTTACAATAAACTGGCTGAAAGAATTTTTAAAGATTGATCATCTAAATCCTGCTGATGTTGCAGAGCTTCTGACCATGAGCGGAACGGAAGTTAAAAATATAGAATATGTTGGTGAAAGATTTAAAAATATTGTTATCGGACAGATAGTTGAATGCAGGCGGCATCCGGATGCAGATAAGCTTTCAGTCTGCCAGGTTAATATTGGTGATAAATTATTGTCAATAGTCTGCGGTGCTTCTAATTTTGATGTGGGAGATAAAGTTGCAGTTGCTCTTGAGGGGGCAAGAACTGTCCAGGGCATTGAAATAAAAAAGGCAAAACTAAGAGGTATTGTTTCAGAAGGAATGATGTGCTCGGAAGCAGAGCTTGGAATTTCTTCCGAGTCTGCCGGTATTATGATCCTGGATGAAGGGTATGTCCCGGGAAATTACTTTGCGGAAGCAGCAGGACTGGACGATGTTATCCTTGAGCTTGAAATAACACCCAACAGATCTGACTGCTTAAGTATTATAGGTATAGCACGAGAGATAAGCGCACTTACAAAAATAACATTTTTAACTCCCGAATATGATTATTCAAGTGAGCTGAACATAGACAATAATTTTGAAATCGTAATTGATGACCATATTTTATGCCCCCGTTATTCTGCGAAAATATTTTCAAAAATCCCCAGGGTAAAAACTCCGGACTGGATGAAGAACAGGCTTATAATATGTGATTACAGGCCTGTAGATATTATCGTAGATCTGACAAATTATATAATGCATGAGGTAGGCCAGCCTTTGCATGCCTTTGATAAAGAGTTATTGCATTCAAATAAAATTATAGTCAGAACTGCCAGAAAAGGTGAGAAAATAAGAACCATTGATGATAATTTAAGAAATCTTCAGGAAGGTATGCTTCTTATAACTGATGAAGCAAAGCCAGTTGCTGTTGCGGGCATAATGGGTGGCAAGGATACAGAAATAAGCAAAAATACTATAAATGTGCTTCTTGAATCTGCCAATTTCAGCGGTCCATCGATAATGAGAACTTCAAGCAGCCTTGGGCTAAGATCTGAAGCTTCAAACAGGTTTGAAAAGAAAATTGATCCTGAGCTGACTGTTTTCGCTATAAATAGGTTTGAAGATTTGCTGTCAAAAGTTTCAGGTTACAAGCCCGAAGCCGGAATATATGACAATTATAAAAAAATGACAAGAGAGAGAAAATTAGATTTAAGATTGTCGAAAGTCAGGAATGTGCTTGGCGAGGATATTGATGCCAGAGATGTTTCTGAAATTCTCTCCGGACTTAATATCAGGAACCACCAAAGCGAAACAGATAAAAATATTATTGAAGCAGTAGTGCCATCATTCCGTTTCGAAGATCTTGAAAGGGAAATAGACCTTATTGAAGAAATTGCAAGGATTCATGGTTTTGAGAAATTTAAATCAGTGCCCCCTCAGTTAAATCTGAAGAAAGGAAAGTATACTTATTACCAGAAAATCATTAAATCCATAAGGCAGTCTTTATGCGGTATCGGATTGTATGAAGTAATAAATTATTCATTTATTGGCAGGTCATGGATAGAGAAATTAAAATTAACAATTGAGGAAGGTTATAAAGATTCCATAAGAATACTCAACCCTATAAATGAGGATTTTGCCTTGCTTAAGACTTCGCCAATGCCTCTTATGATAAGGAACCTGTTAAATAACATAAATCACGGAATAAAAGATATGGGAATTTTTGAAATAACAAGGATTTTCAGGAAAAAAGAAGGTTCCAGATTACCGGATGAGATAAACACTCTGGGAATTATGCTTACAGGTAAGAAAAACGTAAAAAGCTGGAACGGGCAGGATAAGAATTATGATTTTTATGATATAAAAGGAATTATGGAATATCTCTTCAGGCCATATTTTAAAAACAATAACCTGATATTTAAGAAAAAAGAATATAGCTTTTTCCACCCTGTAATTAGTACTGATATCTATACTAATATTGGCAATTTAAAAATTGGAATCATGGGAAAAATCCATCCACTTATAATAGATTTGATTGAACTCGGACAGGACGTTTATTATCTTGAGGTCAACCTTGATGAGTTTATTAATAACGCTGAAGATTCCATATATTTCGAAGCTATTCCAATGTTTCCTTCAATTGAGATAGATATTGCACTTGTTGTGGATGAGGCAATTAAGAATTCTGAAATTGAAACCGAAATAAAAAAGTCAGGATCGGATTTGCTGAAATCGGTAAGGCTTTTTGATATTTACAGAGGAAAGCAGATAGAGGACGGTAAAAAAAGTATGGCTTATTCGCTTACTTTTCTTGATAAAACAAGAACTTTAAAAGATGTGGAGATTGAAATAATTATAAAGCGAATTCTTGAGAATCTAAGTAAAAAGTTTAAAACCAGGCTTCGGGATTAGGCAGTAATTTTGCTTTATCTAAATTGTATATATATTTTTCATTATCCAGAATATCAAATTCCAATAAAACCTCCTTAACTGCTAATATTGAATTTCTTATAAAAGTGGAATATTTTTCTAAATTGCATAACAATAAGTATATTATAATATTTGATAAAATATAAGTTAAAAAATCTTATTAAAAATAATATTAAAATTATTGCATAATATTTATATTTTTTGTATAATATGCAAATATAGAAAGATAATTTATAAAAATTTAAGATAAAAAATAGCAAAATAGTCAGTTAAAAAATAAAAAAATGGAATCGAAATTAAAAGCAGCAGTTATAGGTGGATCAGGATTTACAGGACTTGAACTGTTAAAAATATTAAATAATCATCCAATGATGGAGCTGAGCTTTACCACTTCCAAAACTTATGATGGTATGGATATTAGTGAAGTATTTCCATCATATTCTAATAGCAGCCGCACATACTCAAATACTGAAAATCAGAAAAATACCAAAAAATTAAAATTTACCATTATAGATAAGATATCGAAAAATGAACTTTCTAAAACAGATATTATTTTTTTATGTCTGCCGCCACTGCATTCCATGGAATTTGTAAATAATTATTTACTTGATTTTAAAGGAAAGATTATTGATGTGGGCTCTGATTTCAGGATCCATGATCCCGAAGGTTTTAAAACCTGGTATGGCACAGAACATAAACTGAAAAATATTTTATCTGACTTTACTTATGGTCTTCCGGAAATTTATAAAGAAAAGATAGCCAGTTCCAGGCTTATTGCAAATCCCGGGTGTTACCCGACATCGATTCTGCTTGCCCTGGCGCCTGTTCTAAAGGATGGAAGCTTGATAATTGAGGATATAAACATTGATTCCAAGTCAGGAGTTACCGGAGCAGGGCGCAAGGTAAAACCGGAGTATCTGTTTTGCAGTATTGATGAAAACTTTTTTGCATATTCGGTTTTGGCTCACAGGCATATAGGGGAAATTGAACAGGAAATTGAAAAGCTGGCTAATAAGAATTTTAAAATCAGTTTCACCCCGCATCTGATTCCTGTAAACAGGGGAATATTTACCTCGATATACTGCAAAATTGCATCAAAAAACAAAGAAATTGGCAGCGTCAACGTGGAACCAGGCAAAACTATCAATAGCATTTTAAAATCATATGAGGAATTTTATAAGGGCTCCATATTTGTAAAGTTTCTGGGTGAGAAAATTCCTCAGTTAAAAGATGTGGTTGGTACAAATATGTGCCAGGTTGGCGCTGCATTTGATGACAGGACTGGCACTTTGAAGATATTCAGCACATTAGATAACTTATTGAAAGGTGCAGCCGGGCAAGCTGTTCAGAATATGAATATTATGTTTGGATTTAATGAAGCAGAAGGGCTGACCGGGTATGGATTATTTTCTTGAATTAAATTATTTTCTTAACCTAATTTTTTTTAAAACAGGAGAAAAATGAAGAACCAAACGAATAAGGGAAAAATTCCAAATAAAGAAATTGAATTTTACAATGACAATGAAAATAAAATAGAAAGTGTTTATTTGAACAAAGCACAGGTTCTGCTGGAGGCTCTCCCTTATATTAAGGAGTATTTTGACAAGACAGTAGTTGTAAAAATCGGCGGCAGCATGATGGAAGATGACAGGATAATGCAAAATGTGCTTGACGATATTATCCTGATGAAATATGTAGGCATGAAGATCATTCTTGTTCATGGAGGCGGCAAGCAGATTACCGAACTGATGGAAGAGAAAAAAATTAAGGTAGAGTTTGTGGATGGTTTGAGAGTAACAAGTAAGGAAACCATCGATGTTGTAAAAATGGTTTTAATTGGCGGCATTAATACGAAGATTGTTTCTATGCTGAACAAACACGGAGATTTAGCAATCGGTTTATCCGGAAATGATGCCAATTTTATCCAGTGCAATAAAAAGACTTACAGGAAAAATGGTGAGGAACTGGATTTAGGATATGTTGGCGAAATTGTTAACATTGATGAAAATTTCATAAACAGGGTCTTAAATAACGGGTATATTCCGGTAATAGCAACTCTTGGGACTGATGCTGAGGGAAATATTTATAATATCAATGCAGATTCCTGTGCCAGTGAAATAGCATTATCTTTAAAAGCTTTGAAGATGATCCTTCTTACTGATGTTGACGGTATTATTATGGCATCAAAAAAAGAAACAAAACTTATATCAAGGTTAAGCGCAGGTAAATGCATTGAAATGATAGAAAAAGGTGAAATAAGCTCAGGCATGATTCCCAAGGTAAAGGCTTGTATCAATTCTTTAAAAGGCGGGGTTGCCAAAATACACATTTTAAATGGAACTACCGAACATTCAATACTTATTGAAGTTTTCACGGATAAAGGTATTGGAACCATGATAACACTGTAAATATATCTAAGGAATTATCTTATATCTTATAATTAAATGATATTCTATATTAAAATTACACTTAAATTTTAGATTAGAAGTTAAACAAAAATGAAAAAAGAAGTACAGGAAAAAACTCAAGTTATAAAAAGCGATAAAAATTTAACGGTCTTTAACAAAGGCAGCAAATATATTATGCCTACCTACAGCAGGCTTCCTGCTGTTTTTACGAGTGCAAAAATGCAGTATCTCTGGGATGCTGACGGTAATAAGTATCTTGATTTTATCGCAGGCTATGGGTGTTTAAATGTTGGCCACAGCAATAAATTCGTAGTAAAAAGCATTAAAAAACAGGTGGGAAAAATAATACAATCCTCAAATGTTTATTACAATGAAACCCAGGTTGAACTTGCAGAAAAGCTTTGCAGGATAACAGAGTTTGGGCAGAAAGTCTTTTTTGCAAATAGCGGTACCGAAGCAATTGAAGGTGCTGTTAAACTTGCAAGAAAATATGCAAGGGAAAAAATTTCACCTCAAAAATATAGAATTATTTCATTCTACAAGTCGTTCCACGGCAGGACCATGGGTGCGCTTTCCGCAACTGCTCAGGAAGAAAAGCAAAAAGTATTTCAGCCACTTCTGGAGGGCTTTGATTATGCAAATTTAAATGATCTGGATTCCGTAATCAGCAAAGTAGACAGCCAAACCTGTGCAATACTGGTTGAACCTATCCAGGGTGAAGGCGGAATAAATGTTGCCTCAAAAGAATTTTTAAAAGCTTTAAAAGAATTATGTAATAAGGAAAAAATCTTGCTTATTCTGGATGAAGTACAGACCGGATTTGGAAGGACGGGCAAAATGTTTGCTTATCAGAATTATGGTCTTTATCCTGACATTCTTGTTGTTGCAAAAAGTCTTGGCGGCGGTATGCCAATTGGAGCAATAATTTCTACTGATGAGATAAGTTCGGTTTTTACTCCAGGCAGCCATGGTTCGACTTTTGGGGGCAATGCAGCATCATGTGCAGCAGGATGTGCGGTAATAGACTACTTGTTAAAAAATGACCTGCCCCATAGGGCTGAAGTGCTGGGAAAATATCTGACAGCGAAATTACTGAAACTTAAGAAAAAGCATAATATAATAAAGGATGTCAGAGGAATGGGATTGATGATAGGCGTGGAGCTTGCAAAACCAGTGGCTGAGGATATTGTCAAAAATGCTCTGGATGAGAGGCTGGTTCTTAATAAGGTCTCAGACTCGATTTTAAGATTTCTACCGGCATTGGTTATAACCCGTAAAAATATCGATTTCTTAATTAATTGGTTGAACAGGAATATCTCAAGATGAAAAACAGGCAGAAAGATTTTTTAACTTTAAAGGATTATTCAAAGGAAGAAATTTTAAACCTGCTTAACCTTGCAGCTAAAATAAAAAAAGATAAAAAACTGTATTCTGATTTGCTGAAAAGTAAAAGTATAGCTCTTTTATTTGACAAACATTCAACAAGAACAAGGTTGTCATTTGAAGCAGGAATAGAGCAGCTTGGCGGAAACTGCATTTACCTGGATGCCAGCACCCTCCAGTTAAAAAGGGGAGAGACTATCCAGGATAGCGCAAAAGTTTTTTCAGGATACCTTGACGGTCTTGTTATAAGAACTTTCAAACAGGAAACAGTTGAAATGTTTGCAAAGAATAGCACAATACCGGTCATTAATGGCCTGACTGATCTGTACCACCCATGCCAGATTTTATCAGACCTGTTTACAATCCGGGAACTTGGAATGCTCAATAAGAATTTAAAATTTACCTATGTAGGTGACTGCAATAATGTATCAAACAGTTTGTTGATTGGTTTTGCAAAGCTTGGCATCGATATGACAATAGGATGTCCTAAAGCCTATAAACCGTCTGAAGATGTAATGAACTATGTTATGAATCAGGCAAAAGAAAGTGAAAGCAATATAAATATAACCGACGATCCCATGAAAGCTGTGGAGAATGCTGATGTTATATATACTGATGTGTGGATAAGCATGGGAGATGAAGATTCCGAAGAAAAGATTCAAGCACTGACAAAATTCCAGGTAAATTCGAAGCTTGTATATTATGCCAAACCGGAAGTCAGGATAATGCATTGCCTTCCTGCTCACAGAGGCCAGGAAATAACTTCAGAAATTATGGATGGTAAAAATTCCATAGTATGGCAGCAGGCAGAAAACAGGCTTTACGCTCAAAAGGCATTGCTTATCTACCTGTATTCTTAAATACAGGATAAAAAATTTATTAACTAATCTCAACTAAATAATTATAAATTTTTAAAATTAGGACTAAAATGAAAAGAACTGAAAGACTTAAACTAATTCGGGATCTGATAAAAACAAAAAAAATTAAATCCCAGGAAGAGTTAATAGAAGAACTATCAGCCACCGGTTTTAATGTAACTCAATCAACAATTTCAAGAGACATAAAACAATTAAACCTGATCAAGATAAGGAATTCTCTTCAGGAAGAATATTATGGCCTAAGCAGCAAATATCAGATTGATCCTCAGTTCAATATTGGTAAGCTTAAATTTAAATTCAAAGAAAATGTTCTGTCTGTTGATTTATCAAATAATATAATAGTGATAAAGACAAACTCCGGAGAAGCACAGGGAGTTGCAGCAGTAATAGATGGTTCT
Source organism: Actinomycetota bacterium (assembly GCA_023475715.1). Next base: position 6,493 of record JAMCVO010000114.1, on the reverse strand, counting down.
AACTTTGAGGAAATTCTGGGCACTGTAGCAGGGGATGATACCATAATATGCGTAGCAAATTGTGAAGATAATGCAAAAAAGATATTGAAATTTTTTCAACAATTATAGAAAGCCCGTAAATTATCTTATTATACGAGAAAGGAAAAAATGAGCGACAAAGTTATTCTTGCATATTCAGGAGGACTTGATACTTCTGTATCAATAAAATGGATTAAAGAAAATTACAACATGGAGGTAATAGCGGCCCTGATTGATTGCGGGCAACCTGATGACCTGAAAGAAGCTTACCAGAGAGCAATTGACACTGGGGCAAGCAAGGCTTTGATAATAGATGCAAAAAAAGAATTTATAAAAGATTTTATTTTTCCCTCAATAAAGGCAAATTTAAAATATGAAAAGAACTATCCCTTAGCCACTGCGCTTGCCAGGCCGTTAATAGTAAAAAAGCTTGTTGAAGTTGCCAGAAAAGAAGGTGCAAAAGCAATTGCACACGGATGCACCGCCAAGGGCAATGACCAGGTAAGGTTTGATGTTGGCATAAGGAGCCTGTCTCCCGGCCTGCAAATAATAGCACCTCTGCGTGAATGGAAATTATCAAGGGAGGAAGAAATAGAGTATGCTCAGGCTCATGGCATCAAGGTTAATGTAACCAAGAAAAGCCCGTATAGCATTGATGAAAACCTATGGGGCAGGAGTATGGAATGCGGCGTTCTGGAAGATCCATGGGTTGAACCTCCGGAGGATATTTATGGATGGACCAAAATTAAAAAAAGCCCCGGGGAGAGCCAGTATATTGAAATTGGCTTTGACCAGGGTATTCCCGTATCTTTAAATGGTAAAAAGAATCCGCCATTAAAAATTATTCAGGAGATCAATGCTGCAGCAGGTTCATATGGAATTGGAAGAATCGATATGGTTGAAAACAGACTTATTGGTATTAAATCACGTGAAATCTATGAAGCGCCTGCGGCCGTGATAATCATCGAAGCTCACAGACAGCTTGAAAGCCTTGTTCTTGACAGGGAACTGCTGCATTATAAATATTTTCTGGAAGAAAAAATGGCTGAGATGATCTACTATGGACTCTGGTTTACTCCTCTTATGAATTGCTTGAAAAGCTTTACTGACAAAAGCCAGGAGTATGTTTCCGGCAGGATAAAAATAAAGCTTGAATATAAAAATTTTTCAGTTGCCGGAAGGGAATCTGAAAATTCACTCTATGATTTCAAGCTTGCCACATATGACAAGCAGGATGTTTTTGATCCAAAGCATTCAGCAAGCTTTATAAAAGTATGGGGTTACCCGTATGAGATCTTAGGTTTAAAGAAGAGAATGGAAAAAAGTTAAAAATGGAAAAAATCTGGAAGGGAAGAATAAGCAGCAATGCAGATATTCTTGCAGAAAAATTTACTTCATCAATCGGTATTGATAAAAAGTTTTATCTGCAGGATATTATAGGGACCTCAGCGCATGTAATTGGGTTACATAGCATCGGAATACTAAGAACTTCCGAACTTAAAGAAATTTTAAAGGGTTTGAAAAAAATTAAAGTTATGGTTGAAGCTGGCAAGCTGCAGTTGGAATCATACGAAGATATTCACAGCCTTGTTGAGTATGAGCTCGGTAAAATTATCGGCGACTTGGCCGCAAAAATCCATACAGGCAGAAGCAGGAATGATCAGATAGTAGTTGATGAGCTTTTATTTGTTAAGGAAGCTATTGCAAAAACAATAAAGCTACTTTTGGGTCTGCAGGAAAAAATATTAAGGATTGCGGAAGATGAAAAAAATACTGTTTTTATTGCGTATACCCATATGCAAAAGGCCCAGCCGGTTCTGCTTTCCCATTATCTTCTGTCTTTTTTTGAAAAATTTAAACGGAATATTTCCAGCTTATTTTTAAACTTTGGGGAGTGCGATCTTTTACCTTTAGGTGCTGCAGCATGTGTGGGAAGCGGATACGAAATAGACAGGAAACTTCTTGCAAAAATATTAAAATTTACCGGTAAAAGTTCCAATAGCATGGATATTGTTGGGAACAGGGATTTTATCATGGATTACATTTATACGTGCAGCAAGACAATGCTGAATTTAAGCAGGATTTGTGAAGATCTGATAATTTACAGCACCAATGAATTTTCTTATATAGATATAGATGAATCTTTTTGCACAGGCAGCAGTATAATGCCGCAAAAGAAAAATCCTGATATACTTGAGCTTATCAGAGGTAAAAGTGCTGTAGTTGCCGGAAACCTGACTCAATTCATGATGCTTTTTAAAGGATTACCTTCAACTTACAATAGCGATATTCAGGAAGATAAAAGAATTTTACTCGGTGCATTCAAAGAAACCACTTCAAGCGTTGATGTTTTTACAAGGCTTCTGGAAAAAATTAAATTTAATCATGATACAATAAAAAGAAGCCTTGAAATTGGTTTTCTTGAAGCAACTGATTGTGCGGATTACCTTACAAAAAAGGGCGAAAGCTTCAGGAAGGCTCATAATATTACCGGGAAGCTGGTAAGGTATTGTATGGAAAAAGGTGCAAAACTTTCGGAAGTGCCGTTATCTGCATTAAAGAAATACTCTGCTTATTTCGGCGATGATTTTTATGAAAGCATAAAAATAGAAAGCTGTCTTGAAGCCAAGAAAGTTGACTGCGGCACAAATAAAAAAGCTGTGCTTGATCAAATAAAATCAAATAAAGACATACTTTCTTGTTATAAAAAAGACTTAAAAATCTTACTGGGAAAAATTCCTGTTTTTGAAGATATATTATCTGCTTATAAATAAGATATATTTACTTAGAAAAAAAATTTATGAGTTTTTTAGGAATTGACATAGGTTCAAGTGCCATAAAAGGTATGGTTGTAAATGAAAACGGCTGTGTAATAGAATTTTCAAGAGTACAGACTGAACATTTTTCGCCACAACCTGGGTGGTTCGAAATAGAGCCGGAAAATATATTTAAGGTTGTTTTAAATTTAATAGATTCAATATCATCAAAAGTCAAAAAATATGACCCAATTAGGTCAATAAGTTTTTCATGTCTTGGCACAGCCTTTTTCCCTGTCGATAAGAGGGGGAACCCATTATATAGAGCCATATCGTCACTAGACAAGCGTTCTGTCAAATACCTTGGATGGCTGGAAAAAAAAGGCATAGATAGTTTTGATGTTTATAAAATTTCCGGACAACCAAGGAATATTGTTTCTTTTTTACATAACCTTATCTGGTTTAGAAAACATTTTGGAAGGGATTTCAAAAATATATATAAATTTCTTTCACCAAAGGATTATATTATTTCAAGATTAGGATTAGGGCAACATACTGATTTTACTCAGGCTTCAAGGACAATGCTTTATGATTTTAAAGCCAGAAAATGGTCTGGCTATATATGTAATGTTATTGACTTGGATTCTGATCTTTTACCAGAGATTGTAAAACCTTTTGAACCTTTAAATATAGATATAAGAACAAAAGCATGCAGTGGATTATCACTGCCAAGAAAAGTAACAATATCTTCAGGAGTTCATGACAGTGAAAGTTGTGCAATAGGCTCAAATTTTATTGGTGTTAAAGATATTTTAATTACCCTAGGTACATATGAAGAAACAACTATCAATTGTGATAGATTTAATCCAAATTTAAAAAACTATCAAAATAATATAATAATAGAAGAACATGCCCTCGAGGGACTATTCATAAATTATACAACCTTTCAAACCGGACTTTTGCTTGAATGGCTTCGAAAAATCTTCTTTTCAGATACTGACGGTAATGTGATGGCTGATTTTAATGAAGTATTCAGCAGTTGCTGTGAAGAAATCAATGATATAAAGCCATTCAAGCAAAAGTCCGGTTCCAATTTTCTGCCAGTAGAGAAGTCTATAGAAAAATTTAAAAAATATGGTTTTGTTACAGATTTAACCTTAGAAAGTAATAAAAATAATATTATAAAGGCATTTGTTGAAGGGATTAATTTTAATATCAGGAAAATCATTGAACTGTTAGATATTTCTGTTATAGAAAGGATTTTTGCAGTTGGAGGCGGTGCCCAAGCAGATTTTTTAATACAAAATAAAGCTGATATTTTAAATAAAAAAATTTCTTTATTGAAGATCAAAGAGTCGGGCGCTTATGGCGCTGCCATAATTGCTGCACTTTCAAGTGGTTTTGGAAGAAATTTTAACGAACTATTCAATATATTTAGGAATGAGACAGTAAAAGAATATTTTCCTGATAGTAATAAAGTCAGGAAGTACAACAAGAAGTTTAAAAAATTTAAAAATATTTCCAGACAAATTTATGGATAGAGATAGCTAAATTTTCTAAATTCTGAACCGGCTATTTATGTCAAATATTGGATTTATTATATTATATTCGATTTATTATCAAGAATAAGGACTTCCTTAATAGCTTTTTCGTCAGTGACCAGTACATTTACATATCCACCCCTGATAGCAGCAAGTATTGATTCGGCTTTCTGTATTCCGCCGGCAAGCAATATTGAATATGGTATATCTTTAAGTTTTTGTATAGGCATGGTGATAGCCCTGGATGTAAGTTTTTCATCACATATCCTGCCTTCATTATCAATATAGTTGGAAAATATTCCTGCGATAGCTTTATTTTCTAAAAGAGCCTTAGCTTCTTTTTCAGTAATCTGGCCATAATTTAATAGTCTTTCGAGTTCCTCTGAAGTCAAAGGGCCAACACCAAATATGGCAATAGTCAGATTATCAAAAACAGCAAAAGTTTTTTTAATGCTGTCATCTTCAAGTAAAAGATTTTTAAGCTCATTATTTTTTGCTATTTCGGGTGAAAATAATAGGTAAGGTTTTGAATTAAATCTTTCAGCAAGCTGTCTGGTCAATTCATGGCACATAATATCTAAACCTGAAAGATGGCTTCCGCTGGATAATTGAACTACATCAATTTTTTTATTGATTCTAATAGGTAAAAAATTCAATATTTTCTGGACAGTAGATCCCCACGACACTCCCAGAGCGTCTTTATCCTCAAGGATTTCCAGGAGCAGTCCAGCTGCAGCCTGTCCAATTTTATATTTCAGTTCCTCTGAAGGCAGTTCCTGATTCTGAACGATTATGACTCTTTTCAGCTTATATAGTGTTTCTATCTTGTTTTCTATATCTATCAGGCTCTTAGATGGGGTATTTATGATTATTTTAACGATTCCTGTATCTTTGGCTTTTTTGATTATCCTGTAAATTTTATATCTGGAAATCTTTAATTTTTCCGATATCTCGTTAAAATTGCAATCTTGCTCGTAATAAAGTTTTGCAACTTTTACAATGAGATCAGTACTATATGCCACTATGGTTTCCTTTAAACGGTAAACACAATATTTTTCACTTATGCACGTAAGTGCAATATTACACATATTAACAATTTTTTATCAAACTTAATTATAGCTTTTATTTTTATATAAAAGTAATTAATTTATTAAAAATTTTTTATTGAAAATAAAAAACATTTAATTTAAAATAATATTAAATATAGTGTACTGACGCACATATGTGCTATTTCTGGATTTTATTAGGCTGTTAATGTATTTATAAAAACATTTACAACAGGAAAAATAAATGGATAATAAGCAACAACAAAGAAATTCTCTTCCATACAACAATTTTGAATTTAAAAATCCCGAAGAAATCCTTAGAAAAACTTCCCTGCTATTATTTGACAGGTTTCTTACTGATTCATGTGGCGGTAATATGAGTTTAAGACATGAAGGAAAAATTTATATTACACCAAGATTTTCAGCAGAATATTTTCACTGGGACATACCTGCAGAAAAAGTTTCAATATTTGATGAAGAAAATAATCTTGTCAGAGGTAATATAGAAGAAGTTTCAAGAGAGAGTGAATTGCATTTACTTATATATAAGACCTTCCGGGAGATAAATAGTGTCTTGCATGTGCATCCTCCAAATATTATCGCATGGTTTATAAATCATAATATGCTTATTGCTGAAACTCAGATGATGGCAAACCGGGGAAGCGTCAGGATGTGGGAATGTAACCCTGAAAATCCTGACCAGAGTGAGGCACAGAATAATGATATCATAGAATTATTCAAAAAAAGTTTGCAGCCTGAAAAACCCATGTCCCTGGCAGTGGCAATGAAAAACCACGGAGCAATTGTAGCTTCAGAAAATATATTTAAAGCTGTTTCGCTGCTTGAATCAATTGAAGTCAATGCAAAAGCTATGCTTTTTAATGAAATATTTAAGAAAATGCAATAAGAATCATTAAAACTTATTTTTTGGAGGGTAAAATGTCATATTTTGTAATTAATTCTGAAATAAAATCAATCCAGGGAATGGATGAATTATCATCAAAAAAAAATCTTGTCCTGTGGAATGATAAGTTCCAGCTTATTGAATATCATGACAAAAAAGGATCTATTTCAATAAGACACAAACATTTGAAAGAGGATATTATCTGTTACCTGATTGATTTTATTTCAG
>JAMCVO010000782.1 GCA_023475715.1 Actinomycetota bacterium | reverse complement strand
ATGCCATTGAAGTCTCGTTTACTCGGTAAAGGAGAAAACCAGGTCTGGTCAGGTTATATATTTTCTTACAATGATGTCAGGGATGCTGCTTCAGCCTTTGTACTTGCAGCAAGAAGTAAAAACCTGGAAGGGAAAAATGAGGTATTTTGCATTGGCAATATGGAAGATAACGGCACAAAATATTTGACCAAGGATTTAATAAAGCTTTTTCATTTTGAGAACGTTCCACTAAAGAAAGATTTAAAGGGTAGAGAACCGCTTTATAATTGTGACAAAGCAAAAACAATATTGGAATTTCAGTCCAGATTTAACTGGTGGGAATTGTATGGTTCCAAATTATTTAGTTGATTAGAATAAGAATTTTAAAAAATATTAGTTTATATAATGGAGGAAAACTATGTTAGCAGGTATGAAGGATATTTTGAATGATGCCAGAAAGAAAAAATATGGAGTTGCTTCCCCAACTGTTTGGGATGAACGCTCAATCAGAATGACATTAGAAGCTGCAATTGAGCTTAACGCTCCGCTTATACTCAGTTTTGTCAAAGACTACGGAAGAAATGAAGTTTTCGAAAGAGGCATTGCTAAAAATATGGCAGAACTGGTAAAAATTCCTGTAGCTATACATAATGACCATGGCTCAAAGTTTGAAGATAGCATATGGGCAATTCATGCAGGATTTAATAGCATCATGGTTGACCGTGTAGACCTTCCGTATGAAGAAAATGTAAAACAGACAAAAGAAATAGTAAGAATTGCTCATGCAGTCAATATTTCAGTTGAAGCAGCAATAGGAGTAGTTGCACATGGCATATATATAGGAGAGACTGAAGAGATAGCGTATACAAAACCTGAAGAAGCAAAAAAATTTGCAATGGATACAGGAACAGACATTCTTTCTGTATCTGTCGGTAATCTTCATGGGATCTATAAAGAAAAGCCGAAACTTGATTTTGATAGAGTAAAAGAAATTGTTAGTATGGTGCCTTCTTTTTTAACAATACACGGTTCTTCAGGTCTTCCATATGAGGACATGTCTAAGCTTGCAGAATTAGGAGTAGTAAAATTTAATATGCAATCTTATCTTAGCAAGGCTGCCATGGATTCTCAGAAAGAATATCTTGAAAAAAATAAAGATAATAAAAGTCCAAGGGCGCTGCTGCTAAAAAATATTAGTGAAGCTGCAGATAATGGTTGGAAAGAGGAACTTAAAAATTATATAAGAGCTATAAGATCGGATGGAAAAGCATATTGATTAAATTTTTAATTTTTTAGCGGGAGATTTGGAGTTAAAGAAACATCAAAAGTACTGAAATAAGATTGGAGAATAATATGAGCATTTATCAGGAAAATACTTTGAAGAAAAAGATCAAGAGGGATGCTGGTGTCACTTTAAAACTTCCATTGACAGAAAAAACGAAATATCTGACTTTTGGTATTGTAGAAATTAGCCCTGAGAAAAATACTACCGCTCATTCTCATGAAATAGGAGAAGAGTTCATGTTTGTTATTGAAGGAGAAGGTCTAATAGTATTGGATGGAAAAAAACATGAAGTTAAAAAAGGAGATTTAATATTTATTAAAAGTCATCAAAAACATCAGATAATAAATGCAGATAAAAAAGAATATTTGAAACTTTTAATTGGAGTTTCTCCGCCATTGGATATTAAATAACAAATATTTAGTTATTTAGATCTATGGATAATTTTTGAAAAATTAAAATAAATAAGACAAAATCAGGCATAATCCAAAGTTTAAATTTTTTATAACCTATGAAATGAATTTAAAGGAGTTGTAAGAATGGAAAGTATTGTAGTAGTTGGCGGGAGCGGAATATTAGGTCAATATGTTGTAAAGGACTTAAAAGAATTTGGATATAAAATAACGGTATTTGATATAAAAAAACCTGAAAGTAAAAATAAAGATATTTTTAAAGACGTTGATTTCTATGAAGGAAGCATTACAAATTTTGATGATTGCAAGAAAGCTTTAAAAAATGCTGATATAGTAATTCACCTGGCTGCAATAATAGCGGCAATTACCGATTTTCAACCGGAAATGATTTTTAATGTAAATACGTCAGGGACCTTTAATATTTTTCAAGCAGCCTGCGATCTGGGGATAAAGAAAATAATTTATGCAAGCAGCGCTTCTGTTTATGGTTATAACTTCCGGATAAGTCCCACGGATAGGTTTATGCCAAAATATTTACCGATTGATGAAGAACACCCGTTGAATCCTCTGGACACATACGGATTGACAAAAATGATGGGTGAAGAAATTGCTAAACTATTTAACAAAAAATATGGAATTACAGCAATAAGCTTAAGAATAACTCATATTAAAATTCCGATTGAATATGACCCGCAGAAGATTGAAGAATATGGGTTGAATGAGATAGAAATTTACCGCAGTATTAATAGCTATAAAAAAAATCTTATTGATACGGGATTTATGCTCTGGCCTACTGAACCCCGAATTCTTGGAAAGGGAAGAAATAAAGTATGGTCAGGTTTTATTTTCTCTTACAATGATGTAAGAGATGCGGCTATGGCTTTTAGGCTTGCAGCAAAAGTCAAAGGATTGGAAGGTAAAAATGAAGTCTTCTGCATTGGTAATATGGATGATAATGCCACAAAGTTTACAACGGCAGAATTGTTAAAAAAATATCAATTGGAAAATGTTCCTCTGAAAAAAGAAATAAAAGATAAAGAACCTTTATATAACTGCAAAAAAGCTAAAAAGATACTGGGTTATCAGTCAAAGTATAATTGGTGGGATTTATTTGGGGAAAAATTATTTGAACATTAGTTTATATAATATCGAGGTGTATGGTTTATGAAAGAATGTGTAGTCGGAACAGATATGTGTGGAACAAGCATGAAAGCAGGTGCTTTTACCAGGGATGGTGAAAGACTGTATTTAGCTCAGAGAAAACAAATTCCAATAATAACCAAAGAAGGTTATTTCTATTTTGATAAACAATACCAGGAGAATATGCTTTTCGAGATGCTGGG
>JAMCVO010000580.1 GCA_023475715.1 Actinomycetota bacterium | reverse complement strand
ATGTACCCAGGATGTCATCTCTGGTTTGAAATGCAATGCCCAGATATTTTCCGAAATCCTTAAACGGCTTTATTTTGTCATTATCCAGGATGAGCACTGCAACTATTTGCAGTGAGCATTCAATAAGTGCGGCAGTTTTTCTCTCAATCATATCAATATAATTGTCTACTGTTATATCTGACCTGCCCTCAAAATCTATATCAAGATATTGTCCCTCAATCATTTTCAGACAGCTCTCGTCCAAAATCCTTAAAACATCTATGGTTTTTCCGGGAGAGATATTCATTTCTGGTAATTTTAAAACTGCAAGGGTGGAAAGGCTTTTCATCGCGCTGCCGACATTTATTGCCTGGGGTTTGCCCCAAACTTTCCATACGGTAGGTCTGTGGCGGCGGAATTCGTCGCCGTCCTGGATATCATCATGTACCAGTGAAAAGTTATGCAGGAGATACGGTTAAACAGCGACAGGCAACGCTATCCGGAAATCATCACATAATGAATCACATGCAAGAAGTGTCAGCGTGGCTCTTAAATACTTACCGCTGTTTAACCGTATCCTGGTGCCGTTTTCATCTGCCCAGCCTAAATGGTAGGCCATCATATCATAAATAGTTGTTTTATTCTTTGAAATTTTGCAGAGTTCCCCATCTGAAACAATATCTTTTATTTCTTCTTCCAGAAAAGGTCTGAATGTTTCAAATATTTCAGGTAATTCGGGCAAATTTAGCTCCTTGGGACTTTTAACCGATTATCATTTCCTGTAGTTTTCTCAGCTTATAAATCACAGAATCATTACTGATACAAACATCTTCATATCTTATTGGCTCTCCCTTTTTTATCTCATTTTGTAAAACTGCTCCTTCACTCAATCCAAGGGGGAGAAGATTTGAATCTTTTGCTTTCGGGTATAACTCTATTGAACCATAAACTGTGTAGCCGCCAATACCGTCTATTGAATCACCTTTCTTTAAATCTTTTTTTGCCATTGTAATGACTTCTGAGATCATGCCGTTTTTAGGTGTGATAGTCGGTTCGTTGTAAAAGTAGGCTCTTGCAATAGACAGCGGAGACTCAATGCTCGCAAGATGAAACGGTCTGTACAAAAGATAATTGGGACCGTCTCCAAACAGCAGATATTTCAGTTCTTTGCGTATGATGTCCTGTTTTGTTGAATACACAAGAAAAACACCCGGCGCTACGTTTCCTATTGCAAAATCCACAATACCTTTCTTATCAAGAATACCGCCATCTTTTTTAAGGCTGAAAACCGTAGTCAAATCCTCAACATCGGCATGCGGAGCATGCATCCCTCTGCAGTCCGGTATTATTCCCGTTGCATTTGAAAAACATGCCATCTCTACCATTGATTTTGTCCCATCAACAAATGAGGTCATCATTTTCGGGCTGGTGCCTTTTTGGGTTGCATATTCCTCCAGAGATTCAGGGTTTGCATCTCTGTTTAAAGGATTGTTTTTCCCTTTACCGGCTGCAACTATATCTAAATTTAAAGCAGTGGCAAAGTCATATAATTCCTTCAAAGCTGCGGGCTCATCTCCTGCAGCAACCGTATATACAACACCGTAATTGACAGCCATTTTTTTAAGGAAAGGGCCTATCGATGTATCTGCTTCAACATTTAGAGTGACTACATGCTTCTTATTGATTATTCCCATAAGAGAAATTTGTGCTCCTGCTTCCGGGCTGCCTGTTGCATCTATTATTACATCCACTTCTCTTGTTTGAGCCATTGCCATAAGACTGTCAGTAAAAACAACCTTTCCCGATTTAATTGCATTTGTCATTTCATCACAGGTTTTGTCACATGTTTTGACATAAGACTTTTCCAGAAGATCAGACTTTAACAAATCCGAATAGAGCTCATTTTTTATATGTTCATTTTTTACTGAATTCTTTTCAACAACATGGATATCTTTATCGTCATATCCCATCGTTTTTATTCTGTCATAAGATTTTTGGACATTCCTATTTGAAATAGCGCAAACTTTAAATGCTTTCATGCTGTTAAGATGGCTTACTATACTGCTTCCCATCTGGCCTATCCCTGCCACCGCAACATTTATGGTTTTGTTTTCCGACTGCAGCTTGTTAAGTTTTTCATTGATTCCCAGCAAAAATATTGCTCCGATTTTAGAGATTATTATTCAAATTTATATAATTTATGATACAATCTTATGGTATGTTCAGGATTTTATCAAGTTAATATTTCAATACATACTTAATGTATGTATATACTATAAATAAATTTTTTAAGCTTATCAATCTTAAACAAAGTTTTAAAAGTTTTTATAATTCAAAAATCTTACTTAATTAAACCAGCCTATAGACTTCTTCTGAAAAAAGGGAGCGGAATTGATTTTAATACTCGGTGCCTTGAAGTTTGAGGTAAGCAGTATTTTAAAAAAAATGAAAAATATAAAAATACTGGCCTCTGGCTCCATACCCGCCTACGAAGGTCTTATCAACGGTAAAAAAATATTACTTGTGGTTACCGGAATGGGTAAAAAAAATGCTGAAACAGCCGCAGGATTTATAAAGGAATATCGTTTTAATTCTGATAATGTACAAAACAAAAATGAGCCCATAAAAAAAATAATAATTGCAGGTGTTTCCGGAGCCCTGCACAGAAATTTCCTCATAGGTGATATTGTTATTTGTAAAAGTGTATATTTTGTACACCAGGCCGGCAGCAAAACAGCCGCAGATGAAAGTATGCCGGTTTTATGTAAATCCATTCAAGTTGAAGATCCTCAGCCCGGCAACTGCCCGGTTTACTGTGGAAATTTACTGACTGTAAGCAATATAGTTACAGACAATAATACTAAAGAGTCATTAAATTCAAGATTTGATGCTGATGCGGTTGACATGGAAAGTTACTGGCTTCTTCAATTTTTAGAAACTCTTAAAATCCCGGTCATATGCATTAGGTCGATTTCAGATAATATGAAATATGACTTATCCAAATCCTATGAAAGACTGGTCAAAAAAAACTCAGTTGATTA
>JAMCVO010000426.1 GCA_023475715.1 Actinomycetota bacterium | reverse complement strand
AAAATTACACGTGACCTTTTAGTTAGGGAAAAATCAATAAAAGAAATATTTGAATATTTTAAAAGGCTAAATATTGCTATAGTAAGTATAGATGCAATATATCACAAGACAATTTCAAGCCTGGTAAAAACTCATCATATAACTGAGGATGAGCTAAAATATCTAAAGAAGAAGGGAGCCGTTGGTGATGTTTGTATGCATTTTTTTGATGCAAATGGAAAAATAATTGAAAACAATATGGGCGGAAAATTAATTGCTATACCTGCTGAAGATTTTATGAGAGTTCCATATTCAATTGGAATAGTCGGAGGAACAAGAATGGCTGAAGCAATTTATGGTGCACTAAAAGGAAAATTTATTAATGTATTAATAACTGACTATGTTACTGCTCAAAAGGTATTTGAGTTAGAGAATAATATATCCAAAATTGATGATATCGAAAGAGAACCTAGCGATATACATTATAAGGGTGGTCAGTTAGTAATCTCATAGCATTTCTTTCGCCATAAATTGTCCTGCTGTACTTGTTGATTTACATGCAAGATTTGTATTGATTTCATTATTGAAGAGGACAAAATAATATTGATAGACATATGCAAACATGAAGACATATATTAGTTTTATGCTTTTTGCTCTAATTCGAGATATTGTTTTTTAACTTAGAAATTTTGATTAATAGAGTCTTTTATTTTAATTAATTCATTCAAACGAAGTTTATAGTGGATAGCGAGCGACAAAAGTTGTGCCATTCTGAGGCGAACTATTCAAACAAATACTGCCATTAAGATACCGTTCACTCAGCAATTTCATGCTGTAAGTACCAAGTCCCCGGCCAACTCCTTTTGTCGAGAAAGACCGCTGGAAAAGCTGAAGTTGGATCTTTTTTTGTATATGGCATTTATTATGAACTTGAAATTCTGCATAACCTTCTTTTATTCCGCATGAGATGCTGATAATATCTTCTGGCTTGCTTGCCTCTATGGCATTTATGATCATATTTTCCAGTATGCGGTGCAAAAGTCTTCGATCGGTATTAAAAATTACTTTCCCAACCGGTGGATAAACAACGACCTTGTGATCACGAAAGCGATTCTTTAATAATTCCACCACATCCCTGACAAGCAAATATCCGTCAACAGGCTGCATTTCGACTACAAGCTCATTGTTCTCAGCAGCCAGCAATTCCTTTTGTGAACTTATTTCATTTATTAACTGGTTTAAACCTGTAAGAAGATTTTGCCTGATATAGGTGGCATTTATGCCATTCGGATTAGCATCAAGCATCTTCGCAAACATATTAATGCTTGCAGCAGTATTCATTATATCGTGAAAGAAGATATGCTCAAGCACACTTCTGCGTTTTTCATGACTGATGTCAGTAATCGCCATAATACTGAATAACTGCCCTTTGATTTCAAGCGGTGTTGTTCTCACTAACAAGTCAAGTGCTTCGATATTGTCTTTTTTAAACACCCTGCATTCCTGAAGGTCGGCTTTATTGCTTAGTGCCAAAATTATTGCATTAACTGCGCCGCATTGGGAGCAAAACTCGCTGGTACCACAGCCGCCAGGATTCTCACATGCGTAGACGCATCCAAGTGCCTCGCCGGGCCGCAGTCCGTATATGCTTTCAGGATTATCGATGCCTAATAGTGAAGGTGCAACTGAATTAAAGAACACGATTTGCCTGTCAGAATTTACTATAAGAATTGTTTCTGAAATAGCATCATAAAACTTCTTAATCGAATCATAATATTCGGTTAAAAGTTTTTTTTGACGTTCAATTGTGCTACTATCGCTTCGCCTGGATGAAGCGTAGTGACTCATAAAGTTTTTAGGCATAATAAAATACCTATCTCTTAAATAGCCACAGATCTTATGTATCAGTTTAAATATATAATATCTTTTAAGTCAAGCAATTTCATGGCATAAGTCTTGTTTTAGAACAAAAACTATCCTAATTATCAGGGTAAAACTAACCAAAATACCGTTACTATTATTGTGCTGCGAGATTATACTTAAAAAAATAAAAATCTATAAACATTAAAAGTATATATATGCTGTAAAAAATTTGTCTGTGAAATTTAAAATAGGATTTTTTAAATAAGACGCTAATTTACTGTCTTATGATTAAAAAATATTTAAATATATAAAATTTAAATTAATTATCAGAAATTACTAAAAATAAAATAAATAAAATGAATAGTTTGATTTTATAACATATTTAATTTAAAATACTTTAATATGTAACATTTATAATCTATTTTAAGAATGAAAGTTAAAGAAAGAAGAAAAAACATTATTGAACTTGTAGATGATTTAGAGAAAGTCAATATAGATTATTTGGTAAAAAAATTTAATGTATCAGAAATGACCGTATATAGAGATCTTCAATTTTTGGAAGATAAAGGGTATTTAAAGAAAACAATTGGCGGAGCAATAAAAATAATGGATTTTTTAGTTAAGAGTGAAACACCTTTTGCTAAGAAATTAAAGATTAATATCGAAGAGAAAACAGCTATCGCAAAAAAAGCTATTAATTACATTAATAACGGAGATTCAATAATAATTGATGCAGGAACTACCGGCTATTTATTAGTAAAAGAGATAATAAAATCTGATTTGAGGGATTTAACTATTATAACCAATAATATTATTGCTCAAATAGAATTGGCTAAAAATGAAAACATAAAAATTATTTCAACCGGCGGATTTATCAGAAGATCATCTTATTCTTCAACCGGAACTATAGCTCAGAGAATGTTAGAAATGATAACTGCGGATAAAGTTTTTATTACAACTAAAGGAATCTCGGAAGACGGCGAACTATGCGACCCTTCTTTGGAAGAAGGAACAATGAAGAAATATTTTCTCGAAAGAGTAAGGGAGAAAATATTAATAGCAGATAGCAGTAAATTTGGCATATTAGGTCTGCATATTATTGCAAACTTAAGGGATTTTGATATATTGATTACTGATAACAGGATTAAAGAAAAAGAATTAAAACGTATAAAAGATCTGG
>JAMCVO010000288.1 GCA_023475715.1 Actinomycetota bacterium | reverse complement strand
TTTTATAAACAAGTTTCTTAATCTCCCGGAGTCCTTGAGAATATAGATGCTCAGTACGGGCCCGATAATAATGGTAATTACAATATTTATAAAGGATCTTGTAAAACTCGTCATATTTTGCAGGAAATTTGCGCTGCTTACGCCAAATGTGTTTATTATGTAGGTTGTGATGGCGTTTGAATCCAGGGGGAGAATATCCCTTCCTGTAGAACCTTCAATTGCAGCAATGATCCTGCTGGTCTCAATAAACCTGTTAAATATCTCAGTAAGATTCTTGATATATTCCGGAAATTTTATTATGAATATATTAAACTGGTCTACAATCATAGGGATCGTAAAGAAAAAAAGAGTGAAGAAAAATCCTGCAAAGATAATGTACGCAATTATTATTGCAAAAACTCTTTTCATCTTTTTTGACATCCACACAACCAGAGGACTTACAAGATAAGCAATTCCCATTGCAAGTATCAGCGGAATTATAGCAATCCTGATTCGGAAAAGAACATAAAAGAATAATGCAACTATTATCAAAAGCCCTATTAAAGACCAGGAGTAGATACCTATCTTCCTGATTGCTTCTATATTTTTTAAAGGCTTTTTTGGTCTCATAAGGTGAAAGAATAAATTTTTCTAAATTATATAAATTTTTTAAACATATCTCAAGGAAAGCTATTTATTATTACAGATGTTTTGACGATACCGGACAATTCTGTAAATGACTATTTTAATTGAAGTAGTGATTTAATTGTGATAAAGTCTTTATTCAAAAGTAACAGGGAGATATTCTGTAATTTAGAGTTTTGAAAGAGCCAATAAAAGAAAATGCCGGCTTCCGCCCATAATAAAATTATCAGCAATATTTATGCTACAGCAATTTTCACCGGAGTTTTTATAATAATATTTCTGGTATTATTTCTACTCTCGAGAACTTTTATACGTAAGGCTAAAAAAACTGCTAAAAGGAGCAGTGAAGAAATATCTTTACAAAACTATTCTTCATATAGCTTAAAAAAAGATACCGGATTATTAAAAACTCTTCTTGTTACAGGATTGATTTTTGTTTTAACTGTTTTTTTTATTTTTTTAATCTTACTTTCCATGTATTTTGCTGATAATTTTATTATGGGCGGAAGCCTTTACTTAATTTTTATCATTATATTTTTAATACTGGTAATAACCGTCTATGTGATCAAATCAGGAATCATCAACAGGTAACCGGGCTTATGAGATCATTTGTAAAAAATAGTCTTAATTTATTTGTCGCAGGATTTGGATGCTGCAAGCAGGAAATATTTGCCGCAAAAGGACCCACTTATGACATCTCCAGATTTGGAATTAATTTTGTCAATGTTCCTCAGGATGCAGATGTTCTGGTAATACAAGGTTTTTACAACAGGGTTGGTGAAAAAAGGCTTCTGGATTGTTATGAGAGCATGAAAGATCCGAAATGGGTAATCGCAATAGGAAAATGCGTTGTTGACAGCAGTGTATTATGCAGGGAATACAAATTTATGGAAAGATTTTCGGATAAAATAAAAATAGATTTTTTGGTTCCCGGCTGTCCGCCAAGACCGGAAGCGTTCATATATTGTTTATTAAGACTTCTGGGGATGCAGTAGCAAAGAGGTACTTATGGCAAAAGAACTTTACGATGGAATTTATTCTTCCCATAAAATGGTTTTTATAGAAAGGGTTGAGAAAAACCTTGAATTTTACCTTAAAGACAAGCTTCAGGGTATAAAAAGACTGGGACAGGAAATTCTATGCGAGGTAACCAAAACAAATCTTTATGCAGTTTTAAAAGAACTTAAACTGAATCCCGAACTTGATATCCATGTATTAAGTTCCATCAATAAATATATAAGCCGGGATAAAAGTTTTGTTATTTTTAATCTTTCTTCCGTATCAAATAACTTTTCAATGATTCTCAAAGTACAGTTGGATTCTCTGCCGTCGGAAAAAGAAAATTTAAGCAGGGAATATGATAGTCTGGTTACAGATATAACTGAACTTTTTGAATCTGCAGAATTTTTCCTTGACCGTTCAAAACTGAAAGATACCTACAATGACATTGTTATAAGGGGAGAAGTTCTGGATGGTTTTGATACTTTCGATACTTGCCTTCAGACTGATTATGACATAATAGATAAGGTATTTTTAGATACAAGAATATCTCACGTGCCTTCAGGAACTATTTTAAATGGCATCGATATTACCAATCTTCTGACATTTGTCAGCCGGTTTGATTATAATGCCGGAATTTTTCCGGAACTATGTCTTTGTCTTGCACTCGAGGAACTTATGCAGTTAAAAGTCACAAAGAGAGTGCAATATATAAGAATGATCATATCTGAACTTTTCAGGATCTCAAACCACATTAACTATATTTCCAAAATGTCGATAGTGTTAGGGTCGGAAATGGCATATAACAATGCCATGATTGAACGTGAAAGGATTTTAAGGATTATTGAGTTTATTACCGGTTCCAGGGTCCACCCTAATTTTATAAGGATAGGCGGGGTTAAAAAAGATTTAAGTAATGAAAAGATCAACAATATTATGGAAAATATTCCTGTTATTTTCAAAAAAATAACAAAAATCGAAGCTTTGCTGCTTGATAACACCATAATTACCGCTAAATTAAAAAATGTAGGGATTGCCGACAGAGAAACTACCCTGAAATGCGGTGTGACAGGTCCGAACCTCAGAGCTTCCGGTGCAAGGTATGACTTAAGAAAGAACAGGAACCTTTTATTATATAAGGATGTATCATTTTTGATTTCTCTTGGTAAGTATGGAGATTGCCTGGAAAGGCTTCAGCTAAGGTTCAGGGAGATTTACCAGTCTATTAACATAATCAATCAGGCGTTAAGTGAGATGCCGGAAGAACATATCAAAAAGCTTATAAATCTTTCGGACCTTGAAATACCCTTTACTGAAATGGTCTCAAGCATCGAGTGCCCTCATGGAGTATTTAAGATATTTTTTGAAATAAAAGACAACATTGTCTTAAAACTTGTAGT
>JAMCVO010000235.1:1275-3028 GCA_023475715.1 Actinomycetota bacterium | reverse complement strand
TGACTGATCCTGAAATAATATACCTGAACCTACAAATAAACCGTCAGCCCCCAGCTGCATAATTAGTGATGCATCTGCGGGTGTAGAAATGCCTCCTGCAGAGAAGTTTACAACCGGCAGTTTCCCGTTGTCATGGACGAAAACAACAAGTTCATATGGAGCACCCATTTCTTTTGCAGCAGTCATGAGTTCTTCTTTTGGCAATACGGCTATCTTTTTTATTTCATCTCTGATAGTCCTCATATGCCTTACTGCCTCAACAACATTTCCTGTTCCTGCCTCACCTTTTGTTCTTATCATTGCAGCACCTTCACCAATACGCCTCAAGGATTCACCCAAATTTGTGGCTCCGCAGACAAACGGAACCTTAAAATCCCATTTGTTTACATGATACCTCTCATCGGCCGGAGTCAGCACTTCACTTTCATCTATATAATCTATGCCTAATGATTCGAGTATTTGAGCTTCTGCAAAATGTCCTATCCTGCATTTTGCCATAACCGGAATTGTTACGGCATCCATAATTTTTAATATTATTTCAGGATCAGTCATCCTTGCAACACCGCCTGCAGCTCTTATATCGGCAGGTATTCTCTCCAGCGCCATTACCGAAACTGCTCCTGCTTCCTCAGCAATTTTTGCCTGCTCAACTGTGGTGACATCCATTATCACACCACCCTTAAGCATTTCAGCAAGGCCTGTTTTTAACTTCAAAGTTCCTTTTTCCATTTTTAAGATTCCCTCCTAATATTTTATTCCGATTCCAAGTGACATTTCATCAAGTCTTCTTATTCTTTCTTCAATCGGCGGATGAGTATTGAACAAACTTGCCAGTATCGGTCTATTTTTTTTAGTTAACGGATCGGCAATGAACAAGTGAGATGTTGCACTGTTTGCATTCTCGACCGCACTGTCTGCACTTATTTTTCTAAGTGCATTGGCAAGACCAGCCGGATAACGGGAAATCAATGCACCTGTGCTGTCTGCCAGAAACTCCCTGTTTCTGCTGATTGCCATCCTTATCATAGCTCCTATTATCGGCGACAATAAGATTAACACAAGTCCTACAACAAGAAATACCAGGGCAAATATGCCACCACCACCGCTGCGGTCATTTGATCTTCTTCTCCCTCCGCCAAAGAAAAAACTTCGCAGTATTATATTGCTTGCAATTGAAAGCATCCCAACAAAAATAACTATAATTGTCCCAAGCAAAACATCATAGCTTTTTATATGTGAAATTTCATGGGATATGACTCCCTTTAACTCTTCGTCATTTAAATTATCAACTATTCCGCGAGTCAGCACTATTACACCGTTCTGCGGATTTCTTCCGGTTGCAAATGCATTCATTGCCTTTTCTTCAATTATATATATCCGCGGCATTGGAATTCCTGCAGCAATCGAAAGTCCCTCCACCATATAATTCACTCTTGCATCAGCTTCTTTCTCAATAGGATGGGCATTTGACATCTGAAGTACTATCCTGTCGCTATAATAGTAACTCGTAAAACTGGTTATCAATGCAATTATAAAAGCAATAATTAATATAATAATTGAAAAATAATTACCCGCACCATATCTGTAATCAAATAAAAATCCTATGAAATAGCCTATAGCACCTATAAACAGTACAAAAAAAACGATAGTAAATACTGACTTTGCTTTATTGGCAGCAATTTGCTGATACATTTATTTTCTTCACCAACCAAATTATTTCAAAATTTTACCTTTTAAAATTTTACTGTTGTTT
>JAMCVO010000235.1:0-1265 GCA_023475715.1 Actinomycetota bacterium | reverse complement strand
AATGTATCAGCAAATTAAACATTCCTGCAAAAACATTACCGGGAAATGTCTGGATTCTGGTATTAAACTGCATGACCATATCATTATAAAATTGTCTTGCAAAAGCAATATTACTCTCTATACCCTGAAGATCTTCCATAAGCTTTGAAAAATGAGCATCGGCTTTTAAATTAGGGTAGTTTTCAGCAACCGCAAATAATGATTTCAGTGTACTGCTGATCATATTGTCGGCTTGAGCCTGATCCTTTACCGTATTT
Organism: Actinomycetota bacterium; assembly: GCA_023475715.1. Next base: position 1,008 of record JAMCVO010000235.1, on the reverse strand, counting down.
GCGTTCATTCCAATCTGCCTTGCTTCAATTACTTTCTCTAATGTTTCCCGTTCGTGAGCTGCATATCCTTTTACGGTTTCAACCAGATTAGGAATAAGGTCAAATCTCTTTCTTAACTGGACGTCTATCTGAGACCATGCATTATCTACTTTATTCCTGAGCGAAACAATAGAGTTATAAAGCCCGATAAAAATAATCAAGATTACTACCAATATAACTATTATCAATATTATTGCTGCTAAAAATCCCATTGATCCTCCCTTTCCAAGGTTATAATTCTTAAAAATTATTTCCGATAATTAAATTATATCAGAATTCCGGTAAAACACTTTTCGCTGTATTAATTATATTAATACAGCAGTTAACATTTTATCACTAAAAATAAACAATGTATTATAGCATAAAAAAAAATTAATAATATATCATATAAGCTCATCAATTCGATTTTTACTGCCTGTATGCTGGCTTTAGGGTCAAATAATAACAAAGCTCCGTCTATGACTTGTATGGCTTCCAGAGTCTGGCCGATGAAATCAAGGTAACCGGGGCAATCTATTAAGTTTACATGATGATTTTTCCATTGGTAATTTAATATGCTTGAGCTTATGGAAAACCCCCTTTTGGTCTCAAGCGGGCTGAAGTCCGAAACAGTATTTTTAGTTTCAATTTTACCCATTCTGTCGATTGTACCGGAATCGAATAAGAAACATTCAGCAAGTGTAGTTTTACCGGTATTATTTCCCGAAACGAGTCCTATAACTCTTTTGTTATCTGCATTAAAACCAGCCATTAATTCCTCCTGATGTATTTCAAATTGTTAGAAAGTTATTACATGATGCAATCCTCAGACAATATAAAAACATACCAAAAAAAACAAAGAGAAATATATCATAAAATAAGGCAAGTGTAAAAAAATATAGTAAATACAGGCAGTAAAAATCGAATTGATGAGCTTATATGATATATTATTAATTTTTTTTTATGCTATAATACATTGTTTATTTTTAG
>JAMCVO010000372.1:2160-3029 GCA_023475715.1 Actinomycetota bacterium | reverse complement strand
CTTTCAATTATTTCTTTTTGTATAGTAGCCAAAGTTGAAAATATAACTATAGTAAAATGACTTATATATAAATTGAAAGAATTTTATGGAAATTGGAAAAATTGTAGGAAATGTTATTTCTGTTGCAAAGATAGAGGAATTAAAGCCTGTAAAGCTTTTTTTAGTTCAATTGCTGGGTGAAAAATACAAACCCAAGGATGATTATGTGGTTGCAATAGATGCAATTGGTGTCGGGTTTGGAGATTTTGTAGTCATCACCCAGGGAAGCGGATCAAGATTTACTGAACTGTCCAAGCCAACCCATACAGATGCTTCAATTGTTGCAAGGATAGATAATTTCATAGAGTAGAGAAACGTTATCGCTAATGATTTATAATTTTATTAAATGTAAATAATCACAAATATTTTTGTAAAATAAATTCATAGCAAAAAAAGGCAGAAGATTTTGACACTGGGAAAAATAGTTAAAGAACTTGTATGCAGCATAAAGGACCCTATTATTAATCCAACAAAATTATTTATTGTTAAGCTTCTTGATCTAAATCTTGCAGAAAAAGATAAATATATTGTTGCTATCGACAACAAGTTAGGTCTAGGTACTGGTGATATTGTTCTGCTTGTAATGGGCAGTGGCTCAAGAAAACTTGAAGAAAATACGGATATGCCAGTAGATTGTGCCATAACTGCAAAAGTTGAAAATATAAATATTGACCCGGACTATAATTTTTTATTATGAACTGTGCAAAAGTAATCGGTAAGACATTCTCAAAATTTATGCATCCCTCGCTGGAAGGTGTGGATATAAAGATACTCCAGATAATAAATCCTGAAAATGGAAATCCTTTGAGCAAACCTTTTTTTTGCTGCAG
>JAMCVO010000372.1:0-2150 GCA_023475715.1 Actinomycetota bacterium | reverse complement strand
TTATGAAGAAAGTTTTCAGGCAACCTGGGCATTTAAAGATCATATGATTCCAGTAGACAGGTGCATTACCGCCATAATTGATTCTCTTGATATAGCTGGAAAAAGGGACAGTAATAATGATACTGGGTAGAGTAATTGGAAATGTGGTAGCTGTTATAAAAGATCCATCATACACCGGATTTAAATTAATGGTAGTTCAGGAATTGAATATAGATGGCACGTATGATAAAAATTTCTTTATTTCTGCAGATCTTATAGGAGTCGGTGTTGATGAGATAGTGCTTGTTACCAATGGCACATCTTCAAGAGCGACTGTTGAGACTTTTGAAAAACCAATAGACTCAGTTATAATTGCTAAAATTGATAAATTGATCTTTGAAGATACGGAAGTTGATCTTGTTTAACAATTAGGGTCTGGTATTTTTGTATTAATTATTAGAATTATGCTCTAAACAAAGATCATGTTTTATGTATTTATATTATGCTATTTACTAATTAATTCTAAATATTTCTTACTATTATTAGGGCTTCACGAAATTAAAAATTCGGTAGAAAGCTTTTAACAAACCGAATTTTATTAGGTTCTTTGACAAATGAGGAAAAATAGGCAACAGCCAGTACAGTAATATGAGAGATTGTACAAAGATTTGCTGTAGCGCTAAGACCAATAACTGAGGGTTTTTGCATAAGAATTGAAAGAAGTCTTGAAAATACTCTTTCACTGCTTATTCTCTTGTTAAAATCTCTCTTAAAAGACTCAGATCCATAATCAAGGCCAGCTCTTATGCTCTCGTTAACATCTACTCTTAAGTAAGTGTAGCATCCACTGCCTTCTATAAAACTGGGATGTAGCCAGGGACAATATGGGTGTTCTTTAGCAAACTTTTTAGATCCTTTTATAGGACAGACAAACTTATGCCGCTTTCTGTTTTGAGCTCTGTCCATAAAAATTCCCCTTGAGAGCATTTCAAAGCCTGCTATGCATATCGGCGCTCCTGATGTAGATAGCTTTGTGGTAGATGGAACACCCCTTCGGGGGTTTATTGCTATTCTTGGTCTTGCACCCAAATTTTTGGCTATATATTCGATGATGGCAGCTGAATCATATTCCGAGTCTGCAATAACAGCTTTTGGTTTTAAAGATAGGTTATCCTTTATGGCGTCAAGCTGGGAGACAATTACACTGGTACCCCTTATATTAGCTGGAAGAGTAATCTCAGTTAGGGGAAGCTCAGATTCACAATCATTTATTATATGATTTCTGTAACCCCAGAAAAAACCAACTCTTTTGGTGTCATGGACAAAAGTGGGAAAAATCCCAATCCGGCAGTCACTGTCATTCTTGGGTGGCCTGTCTTTTTTAAACCTGTTTTTAACATTGGTCTTTAAGTTATTCTCTTTTACATTTGCAAGTATTGGGCAGGAGTCAGCAGAGAGATACTTTCCCTTTATGATTTTGCACTCGATAAGCTTTTTTACAAGAGATACTCTTACTTCCTGTAAAATCTTATTGTCCATGTCTTTTAAAAAACAGGAAAACCTCTCCACAGGAATAGGCTTATCACCTGATTCAAATCCAAATATTTGGGTCAGTGCGGATCTCTCATAAAGTTCTGCTGAAAGATCAGATAAGCTTGAAATAGATTTTAGGTTCTTAAAGATAAGTGCTCTGGCCATTGCAGATCTTTTAACAGGCTTTCTCCCCACTGTTTGACCCTTATCAAGACTGGACAGATCGATAACAGAAAAGAAAAGCTCATATTTTTTTAGCGGCCTGTCAAATATTTCCTCAAGATTAAATAATGGGTGCTGAACCATTTGCCCCTCCTTTTAATTTCGTGAAGGTCATAAAAAAACTGTGATGTTAAAAAACTATTTTAAAGGGGAGGAGGCAAAAAATTAAGTGAAGCAAAACCAGATTGGGCTGTGCTTAAAAAAAGAATTTCTATTTTATTAAAAAAATAGGGGTTTCACGAAACTAAAGTATTAAAATTTTTGCCCTCCATACCAATCTGGAAGCCCTAAAATTGGCCTTTTTGGCCAAAATTTGCCCTTAAAAAACTGCAATTTGTGCGGGATTTTAAGGTGGAGGGCAAGTCTAAATTCAAAACCCTTAATTTGTGCGGGAATTTGAATTTCGTGAAGCCCAC
>JAMCVO010000763.1 GCA_023475715.1 Actinomycetota bacterium | reverse complement strand
TTCCCCTGTTATCGGGGATTCGTCCACTGAAGATGCCCCCTCATATACTATGCCATCTGTAGCAAAAGATTCGCCCGGTTTTACCAGGAATAAGTCTCCTGGCATCAGTTCATGAGCAGATACGACTATTTCTTGTCCATCACGAAGTACGATTGCTTCCTTTGGAACCAGGTTAAGAAGAGCACGGATAGCAGAACGTGTTCTATCAAAGGCATAGCCTTCCACTCCCTCAGCAGAAGCATATAAAAATACCAGAAAGGCTGCTTCTGCCCATGCTCCCAGAATTGCTGCGCCTATTGTAGCTGCTGCCATTAAAACTTCAATGCCAATTTCCAGTTTCTTAATAAGCTTTTCCGTTCCCTCTTTTGCCCAGTAGTAACCACCAATAATGATAGCAATGGAGTATAAAGTTATTTCAGCCCACACCGGTAGCAGTTCCAGACGAGACAAAATATAATCCAGGGCCAGAAGGACACCCGACATAAGAGCATTTCGCAGGGGTGGGTAACGCCACCAAGGCCCCTCAAAATGCTCTTCTTGTTCCTTTTCTTTCTTTTCTTCTTCAGACATGGTCTCTCTTACTCCTGTGACTGTAGCTCGTCGTAACGAGTGCACATATAGACCTTCTCCGCCACTCTCGATAGTATCTCTTCTGCATTTTTTAAAAGTACTGCAACCTCTTGGTCGGCCAGTTGGTAATATATAAATCTTCCGTCTCTCCGACAGATTACCAGGCCACATTCTTTGAGACAGGTAAGATGGCCTGAACAGTTGGACTGAGAAAGGCCTGATTTTGTTATTATCTCACTTACACTTTTTTCGCCCTCCAACAAAGCCTCCAGTATACTGAGCCGTGCTGCATCAGAAAGCCCACGAAAGAATTTGGCTTTAAGTGCAATTGACTGATGAGTCCCAAACATTTATATGCTCCTTATATCAACATATCGCTATTTGATGATATATTATCAGAATTCCTGATTATTACAACAAAGACTTGAGAGTAAAAGCAACTCTTTATTTTATTCCAAAATTATATAAAAATTAATAAAGATAATTATGAAAATGGATGTACGATATATGTTATATCACTTAATTTCTATGATAGTTTATAATACACTTGAACAAGTATATAGAATTCTTAAATAGGTGTAGCAAAATGGCAGAGACGGATAATTTATATAAAATTCAGGACATTCTTCGCAAGGGAATGATACTTCGAAAGTGCAAAAAATGTGGTTGTATGAAGGACGCATTGATAACATTGAAGAATAATTTACCTTCAATTAATACAAATAGTTACAGCAATTTACTTAAAGAAATAGACCTATGGTTATATGATATGCAAGATATAAAATACTCTTGCTTGGGCTGTGACTATTGCTATGGTGCAAAAGTTACCAATATATTTGATGATGCGTCTTTCAGCAATTTAACAAAAAAAAGCAATATAACTCATCCAGAAAATAAGGAAAAACATTGGCCAATGGTTCCTGGGGAGTACATTATCTTACGCAATAATGCAAGCTGTCCTATTGCCATTTCGACACTCGGCAGCGTAGAGCTTGCCGAAGAAATAGCAAAGGTAAAACCAAAAAGACTTTGTATTGTCGGAAAAACTGAAACTGAAAATATCGGTATAGAAAAGGTAATAAAAAACATAATAGCAAATAGTAATATCCGCTATCTTCTATTGGTTGGCATAGACCCGAAAGGCCATAATAGTGGAAATACGCTCATGGCATTATCAAGTAATGGTGTAGATGAAAATATGAAAGTTATCGGGTCAACAGGTAAAAGGCCTACTCTGGTTAATGTTACCCGTGAAGAAACCAAAGATTTTCGTAAACAAGTACAGGTCATTGATATGATAGGTTGCAAAGATATAGAAAAGATTCAAGCGAAAATAACAGAACTTATTAAAAATCCTGTTACTTCCAGCAGCTGTAAGTCGTGTCACAGTCCAGAATTTAAGCCTGTTATAAAAGCCGCAAACATTCTCGTAATAGAAGCAAAAGAGCCTGCAAAGATTGAACTCGATAAGGCAGGCTATTTCGTTATAATTCCACAACCAAAAGAAAATATAATAACAGTGGAACATTATTCTTATGATAACAAGCTTCTGCAAATAATTAAGGGAAATGATATAAGGGTCATTTATTTCACGATAATTAAAAATGGATGGGTTACACAGTTGAGTCATGCTGCATATATCGGTAAAGAGCTTGCAAAGGCTGAATTATCAATCAAGTTAGGATTTAAGTATGTGCAGGAAGGAGCTTAAGCTCAATTCAGGCATTATGAATATCTTCATTTAAACCAATAATTTTGGTTCTGATATCATACATTATCATTGCAATATTTTTTAATTGATGTCCCTTTAAAACTTATAAATCTCAGTTTAAATATTGTTTATCATAACCAGTAAACAAATCTTTTAACAATTCTTATAAAAGACTATAATTTTAAAATAGATTAATGTTTTCTTAAACATTTAAAAAAAGAGGCACAAATGGGTAATTTAAATAATAACTCCATTGAATTACTGCAAAATCTTATTCGTTTTGATACTTCAAATCCGCCAGGCAATGAAATAGAGTGCATAAAATACTTAAATGAGATATTTACAAATGCAGGATTTGAAACACAACTGCTGGCCAAAGATCCCAACCGTCCAAACTTAATAACCCGTCTTAAAGGTAAAGGAAAAACAAATCCTATTCTTCTTTATGCACATGTAGATGTAGTAACAACTGAAAACCAAATTTGGAAATATCCTCCCTTTGAGGCAAAAATTGCAGAAGGATATTTATGGGGACGTGGCACCTTGGATATGAAAGGAGCAGTAGTTATGATGATATCAGCACTTCTTCGAGCCAAAGTAGAAAACATTACACCGCCTGGAGATGTAATAATGGCAATAGTATCTGATGAAGAGTATGGATCTGAATATGGTACAAAATATCTTGTTGAAAACCACTCCAACCTTTTTGAAGGAATAAAATATGCGATAGGAGAATTTGGTGCTTTTACCTTTTATATAGGAAAGAAAAAATTTTATCCAATAATGATTTCTGAAAAAGCACTTTGCTTTATAAAAATAACAGTAAGAGGGCCAAGCGGGCATGGCTCATTACCCTTACGGGGAGGAGCAACTGCCAAGTTAGGAGCCCTACTTAGTAAACTTGATAAGAAAGCATTGCCTGTACATATTACTGAAACTGTAAAATTACAAGCAGATACTATGGCTTCAAATCTTTCTTTTCCATCTAGTATGTTTATTCGTTTGCTTAAATATCCCTTGTTTACAGATAAGATATTAAAATTACTTGGAAGCAGAGCTGTCGAATTTGATGCGCTAACACATAATACAGTAAATGTAGTTAGTGTTCATGGAGGGGAGCAAATATATGGAATACCAAGCAAATTAGAAGTTACTCTATCTGTAAATTTACTGCCAGGTTATGCTCCGGAGGACATTATTTCAGAATTGAAAAAAATAATCGGTAATGAATATGAATACGAGACACTATATTATGTGCCTATACCAGAAAAAATAGATATGGGCCTTTTTGAAACTTTAAAAAACATATTGAATAGGACTGACCCAAAAGGTATTGTTTTGCCTATACTGATACCAGGCTCAACAGATGGAAGGTTTTTATCAAAATTGGGAATTCAAACCTATGGTTTTACACCAATGATACTACCCGAGGAGATAAATTTTACGAAACTTATTCATGGTGCAGATGAGAGAATACCAATTGAAGCAATTGAATTTGGTGTAAATAATATTTATGAATTACTCAAATGTTTTAAGTGAAGCTGCTTTAATCACTTAAATATTTATATTAATAACTTAATTCTGGTATAAAAATATCTTCATTTAAGTTCAGCATCTTGGTTTTAATGTCATTTACCATGCCCAGTTAATTCAGGACGAATTTTATGTTTTTGGTGTACTGGTAGGAGCAACAAGTGTAATGGTTGCATTTTTACCATCATAAGTATTTGAAGCTATTGCCCCCAAATTGTAAGATTCACCTTTATGGAGATTTACCTGTGCTATTGTTGCTCCCCAGGCTCCATGACTATCATCTTTGCTGAATGTAACTGTTGGGGCAGGGTCACCAGTTACAATTGCTCTAACCCTGTAATAATAGATGCCTTGATTTGGTACATAAGTAGGCCCTTCTATTATCTGAAGGTTTATAGTAACAGAGTGATCGGTTGTGGCTGTTGCAGTACCGGATGTTTCGCTACTCAAAGTATTTGAAGTGCTGCTTGTATATTCCACAGAAAACTTGACTGTATTTGAGCTTGATATTATATTGTCATTTGCATCAACAAGATTTGCTACGATTGAATAATTTCCTGCTATAACTGGATTCCAATCATACTCATAGGGTGGTGAAGTGAAAGTCTTGATTATTTGCCTGTCACTTAAAACCAGATTTAATTTATAGCCAGTATTTGAAATATCTTCTTTTAAGTCAACTTTAATTGGTGTAGTTTCAGTTCCATTTGCAAAGATAAAAGCCTGGCCGTTTTCAGGAGATGAAATTAACACGGGATAGCCCTGGGTCTGCAAGGTCTGCTGGGTAGAGCTTTGTGTTTGGCCTGTAGAGGTTGAGCCGGAAAAGAATGGAAATGTAAATTTTACTCTGAATATTAATACAAATATTATTGCAATAGTAATTATTACTGCAACTATTATGAAAGGAAATCTATCCAAATAATCAGTATATTTATTATAATTTTTCTTCACTTTGCCTCTGTTGTTTTAAGATTTTCTGCTCTGTGATAAATCTAATGAAATATTTTACCATTTTTCAAACTATATTTTCTAATTGGAGGTTTTATCTGAATTAACTTTATTGATGGTATTGGTATTATCATTTTTAATATTACTGGTAGAATCATTTGTTTGGTTTATTTCTTTTTTTACTTCGTCTGATACATTCTTTGTACCTTCCTTAAAACCCTTTAAAGCTTGACCTATTGCTTTACCAATTTCAGGCAACTTTCTCGGCCCAAAAATTATAAGAGCTATAAATAAAATAATTAATAGTTCCTGCCATCCTAATCCAAACATATACCTGTTCACCTCTTTCCTTATTGATAAGTGCAATTATATATTATCTTATATCAAAATAGTAAGCCGTTTATTAATTGCAAATATGTTTCTTAAGAATATCGGTTCCTTTATAATTTGGTTCAAAATTCCATACCTTGGGGCAGTCAAACCAAGTATCAAAAAAGTGACCGCTTTCTCTAATTTTGTAAATTATATTTTCGATTAAAGAAAAATTAAAATTAGGCCGATATAGTTATTATTATCTTATAATACAAGGAAAATTATTAATGATAGAGAAAAAATCAATATATAAATTTTTAACAGTTTCAGTAATGCTTATAGCTATTACAGCTATCTTCTTATCTGGTTGTAAACCTCAGAAAGCCGCTGTTAATGAAACAGCTATCAGTTCAACCACAGTGGCAGAAACAACATCAGTCCAGACTCAACCAACAGAGCAACTGTCAGAACAACCCGATAAAGCCAAATTTAATGAATATTTTACAGAATTTTATCTTGGTAAGCTACCAAAAGGCACGGATGCCAACCCATCCAACGTACCAATAAAAACAACTGTCTTTACTTCGGAAGACCAGTTTTGCAGCGTTTGGACTCAAAAAAAGGACATACCTGCCGGTAGTTTATCTGGTGCTATTTATGACATAGTGGCCCAAAAAGATTTTGAGCCAAAGACAGCTTTTAACATGGCTATAAGTGCTGGTGGTCATATGGGGTCTCAACCGTTAAGCTATCCACCAGGTAAGTACGAGTACAAATTATATATTGATGATGTGCTGGTAGCTGTTTTACCTTTTGAGGTTAAATAAATTTATAGCTAACCTAATTATTTTTCAATTATCTCCTGATAAATTATTGCTCTTGCAGTATTATCAGATTTAAATATTATTCCTATTTCACTACCCAGTTTAATACTGTCCAGAGTTATCTCGGTTACAGTTTCTTTTTCCCCAGGTCTTTCAAGAATAACTTTTATTATTTTGCAGTCTTTCGAGAGTGTAACTTCAGGAGAAATCACTTTTTCATTGGGTTCATTTATCAGTTGTATAACAGTTATTTTATTATTATTTAAATCAATGTTTTTTAAGGTAGCATTTACAAAGTATTCACCCTTTTGCGGGTCAGCTTCTTCTACTATTTTTGATAACGAACTGTTAAACCTTACGGGTATTTCAATTTTGGCATCATTTTCAGATAGCCCCGAAGGGTTGTCTTTTTGCAATATTAATACTCCTGTATCAGTGGCTGGCCTTACAAAATCAAGTTGAACTTTAAATGGGACAAAACCCTCAGTCATCCAATCACCCTGAGCCTGTGCAGGATTGGAAGCTATTATATTTCCGTTTGCATCCAGTAGCTTGACAGGAAAAGTAGCTTCAAAAAACCATGTTCCACGTGCTTCTCCTTCAACTATAAGGGGGCTTTGTATTAACTGGTTTGGTGTAGGTTTTGTAACTTTTATTTGATCTGAGGTTGTATCTTTTACAGTGGTTTCTGTTTCTTTGGCTGAAGTTTCTGCAGCAGTTGTAGCTGATGTAATTGCAGCTGTCGTGGCCGCTGTAGTAACTGCTGTCGTTGCTGCAGTTGTAGTTACTGGTATAGCTTGTTTACAGCCAACAAATGATAACCCTATTATTGCAACTATTGATAAGATAACAATAATAATTTCAAAATTTGTTACTTTTTTCATTGGTACCTCCATTTTTATTATCAATAATAGTTGCTGGATAGGATAGCATATGAATAAGAATAGTGAAAGAAATATTACTGTAAAATCTTATAAATTTATATAAAATTTTATTAAACATCCTTGAAATAAATAAGGCTCCATATTTCTATGAAACCTTATTTCAAAAAGGTTAGACAATGAAAAAAACATTTAATTCATAATTTATAATAAAATAACACAATATGATGAATATTTAATGAATATGAAAGTCCCATAAATTGGCATCTTTATGAAACAACAATTAAATTCTATAAATCTCAGTTCGAATATCGTTTATTATGGCCAGCCATGTTGAACATAACTGATTAAACTGCTCATTTTCCGCCTTTTTTGTGCGTGTTTTTGACACTTCTGGCAGTTCGAATGTTGAATTTTTAAGGTCTATACCATTCATCGGGTAAAATTGTATGAAATAATTTGCAACAAAAAGATGCTTCATTTCTTTCTTTTCTGCAGTATTTATTATAGAAATTTATTATGTCTTTCTCATCAATTATTTCCTGTTTTAATTTTTCAAAATTGTCTTCAAAGTACTGATAAATGTATTTTTTCATTCCTTGTATGGCCCACTGATGTTTGAATTCCCCAAAATTAAATTTTTCTTTATCCAATACTGTTTTATTGTAGAATTTTGTAAATGAGATTACTCTCCTATCAGAAAGTGATTTGGTGAAAAAGTCATCAAATTCTCCAGCAGTCATACCAGCTATGTCATTTTCGATTCTGCTTTTTACTTCTATCGCTTTGGAATCAATATAATTCATTTGTTTTTTTATAATATTGAAATTATCTTAAAATTCGATTAACCCGCCTGAACCCAAGAATATCTCTTACCTATATAATCAATCCATGTTTGTATTTCGGGTAAATTATTATTAAATAAGATTTTGAATAATTGTTCAGTATTTGTACTGATAAAACCGGTCTCTTTTCGCACCAATTTTTTCCAGACACCTACCGCTGTTTCACCAAGTCCTATAAGTTCAGGTGAAGTGATTTTATGAAAATCAGTATTTTTTACAGGAGCAATATGCATCACAGTAACCTTGTCTGCACCCAGTTCGCGTGCCTTTTCCATCTCGTGTGCCAGAAACTGTTGACGCATCAACTGATAAAATGGCTCATAGAATAGTGAATCAAAACTTGGTAAAAGATTTTTATTAAGCGGACAATCATTCTGTTTATAAAAAGGTTTATATATTTCTGTTCGATCAGTACCATGTTTGGAGAATTTAAAATTTGTACTCCCATATGATTCAGTGTATTTCCATTCAATCAAGACTATTTGTTTCATTCCACCACTTGTTTGGAATATTACTGCAGCATCTGCACTTGTAAAATTTGCACCACGAGTACGTTTACCATTACCACGTGTTTTTTCACCAAGATAGTTTTGTAAGCCAATCCACTCAAAGGCAATGTATTGCTTATTTTCTATTGGGAGTATCTCTTGAAAGTTTGGAAAGATCGGTTTTAAAACTTCAGCCAGTATATGAGGCTTTTTTATAAATGGAAAAAGAAAGTTAACGCAACAAACTTGTGAATCACAGAGATGGTTGCTTGGCTTTCCTGGATTACTTTTGAGTTCATCATGCCACTTAATACTATAATCAGCAAAGTAGGATAGAGCAGTCTTACGAATTTCGGGGAAAAGGTTTTCTTCGGCACAATTAAGTGGTAAGCAGAAAGGTCTCAACTTACTATTATACATAACATCTGCCCGGGCCGTTTCAGAGAAATATAGAGAGTTTGTTTTAAACTTGGTTTGGCTGCGTTTTTCGCTTTCAAGAAATTTTCCCATATAGGTTCACCATTTTAAAAATTATCTTTGGCAAATTTAATGACGATTAATATTTTAATATTTCCAAGCAAAAATATAAATTCAATTTGGAAAGGTATTATTTAAAAAGTCTATTTTTAAAAACTTAATTCAGGGATTAAAATATTGTGTTTTGTAAAATTAATAATCTTGTTGCTGACATTATGCATTCTCCTCAAATATTGCTTTTATTATATGTTTAAATCATATATTATCTTTTTCATTTACCTGATTTAAATTAAGCATTTGGTAAACTACAATGGGTTCCAATGAAATGAGGTATAATTAAAAAATGAAATACATTGAAAATGATTTACAACAAGAGATTCCCCTGGCAACACAGAAAGTTTTATTTTGTTGGAGTGGTGGTAAAGATAGTGCATTGGCATTACATGAAATAATAAATTCTGGCAGTCATTCTGTAGTAGTCCTGTTAACTACCGTGACAGAAGACTATGACAGGATCAGTATGCATGGTGTACGCATAGCTTTGCTTGAACAACAGGCAAAAGCTTTGAATCTTCCGCTTAAAAAGGTATTCATTATAAAAAATTCATCAAATGAAGATTATGAAGCCAAGATGACTCAAGTTCTTACTCATTTTAAGGAGGGTGGCATAAATTCTGTTGTTTTCGGTGATATTTTTCTTGAAGACATACGCAAATATCGTGAAAACAATCTGGCCAAACTTAAGATGAATGCCATTTTTCCGCTGTGGAAGAAAGATTCAAGACAGCTTGCCAATTCATTTATTGATTTGGGATTTAAAGCAGTAATTACTTGTGTTGATACAAAATTTCTTGATGCAAGTTTTGCTGGCAGAGAATTTGATAAAGCGTTATTATCCGATTTACCATCTTCAGTTAATCCATGCGGTGAGAATGGGGAATTTCATACTTTTGTATATGCCGGTCCTATCTTTAACAGAGAAATACCAGTAACAAGAGGTGAAATTGTTTTGAGAGACGAAAGATTCTGTTTTTGTGATTTGATTCCTGAATCAAAGAACTGACACCTCTTTAAATCCTATAAATCTCAGTTCAAATATCGTTTATTATGACACAGCCAAGTTTTATATTAATTCTTTTAATTCTTCTTTATCTATACCAGCACTTTTTAAAATTGCAAGACAAGTACCTTTAGGTAAATCCCTTTTATGAAATGGTATAACAACTCTTGTTTTTGTTTCAGGTTGGTAATAAATATGATGACTTCCCTTAATCCTGTCCAGCACAAAACCTTTTGATTTTAATATTTTGATAATCTTGGCTGATGTTATAATAGGTAAATCAGGCATTCTCGCTTACTGTTAATGTATATTCTAACATATTTTCTTCGGTTGGTATCTCTTCACCGTGAGCCTTTAGACTCTCAATATATAATTCTATAGCTTCTTTGGCATTTATTATAGATTCATCAATCGTATCACCATATGTAATACAACCTGGCAGAGAAGGAACAAATACTGTAAATCCACCCTCAGGCTCTTTTTTTAATAGTATTTTAAAATTTAATATTTTCATTTTTTTGCTTTCAGATTTTCATGAATTTTAATAATCATACTATGCTATCATTTTATTTAAAAGTAAAGTATTTAAGAAAATCAGATTAGAGAAGTGTAAGTCAATTACATAACTATAACTCTTTGAACTTAATTATTTCTTTTAAAGATTGATTCGAAATTTCACTACCTGGGCCAGCCAATGTTTTTAGGAAACTTTTTCAAGGCGTTCAGCTACCCAGACTTTAATAATTGATTGTCTTGGCACACCTAATCTCTTAGCTTCTTTATCCAGTAAATCAATCATCCATAATGGAAAATCTACATTGACTCTTTTTTGCTCCCGTTTTGGTCTTTTTAACTTAGACAAGTCAAGATGTTCTACAATATTTTTATTTTCATCAAATTTCTTATCAAAATCACTAGCTTTCATAAATATCAATTTCCTCCTTCTTGGATCTTCGAATTCTTTTATTTCGGTAAGTTATAACTCCTGTCCAATGTTTGCCTGAAATCTTACCAATTATAAGGAATCTTTGTTCATCACTTGTTTTAACTGGGATTTCAACATAATCAGGGTCTTCCCATAATTCTTTAGCTTCATTAAAATCAATACTATGCTTCTGTTGGTTTGCTTCACTTTTATTTTTATCAAATTCAAAATCCATGATATACTTATTATACCTTTTCTATACCAATTGTAAATGCTATTATATAATTATTAAATTATTTTAAAGGTTTGAATATTTAAAGATTTTTTATCTTTACTAAGATCAAAAACAAAAGGACTCTTTAAGATGAATTAATGCTTTTAAAAAATGGTTCGAAATTTCGTAACTCGGGGCAGCCGTTTTCAGGTATTTATGTCACATAAATCTTAAGATGTTTAATCAATTATAGTAAATAATATGACCCCATCTTTAATTGCATGTTTAGCATAATTATGATAATATGATGATAAATTAATTAAGGAGTTGATTATATGAAAAGAATTAGACCAGTTTCAGATTTAAGGAATAATTTTGCTGAGATTTCAAGAATGGTGCATGAAACACAGGAACCGGTTTTCTTGACAAAAAATGGATATGGGGACATGGTAGTCATGAGTATTGAAGCATATGAGGCCAAGCAATTTGAAAGTGAAATATTTCATAAATTAAAAGAAGCACAACTGGAAGCAAAATCTACCAAGATGCGCTATTCACATGAAGAAGTATTTTCTGGTTTAAGGTTAAAAGTTGCTGAAAGAATTAACAAGGATTATGTATAAGATTAAATATCTGCCTATAGCACAAAAGGATTTATGGGATATTACAGCCTATATCCTGGATAATCTTAAATCACCTAAAGCTGCTATGGATTTTATCGATACCCTGGACAAATCTATCCTCAGGTTAAAACAATATCCTTACTCCTGCAAGTTATATCAACCACAAAAATCACTTGAAACAGAATACAGATTTTTGCCTGTAAAAAATTATCTGGTGTTTTTTGTAGTGACTGAAAATACAGTAGAAATCCACAGGATCGTTTATGCAAAAATGGATCTTGAAAAGCTGGTTGAATAATTTGCATTCTTTCTGGATCTTATCCTGCTATAGTGGCATCTAAAATACTCTGAGCATCTTATGGAGGTCTGGGCCGCTTCGGTCAGTGCCCAGCGCAAAAATTTATTTCCCTGTTTTACAATCCTGCCGTGAATATCTAATCAAATATAACTAATATTTCTGAAATTATATAAGAAAATATATTGACAGGAACAATCTATTGTAATACATTGTTTACATGATATTTTATGAAAAATCTGTCCAAAAAAATTTTAAAAAAGGAGAAATTCCGAAACGAATAATGTTACTTTTTCATAATGCTTTTTTATCCTTGGATCTAACAAAGGATTTAGGATTATTTGATATAAAAAAAATAAAAGGTAATTTTGACAGGGAATACTATAGACTAAGAAAGGGTAAATACAGGGCAATTTTTTATATGTTAAATGATGATTTTTATATTATCTATATTGGTAAAAGAGAAGAGGTGTATGATAAGTGGCAGTAATATCTGTAAGATTTAATTCCAGGGAAGAAAAAATCCTGGAAATATTAAAAAAATATTTTGAGTGTGATTCTTCAAGTTTGGTTAAAAAATCCTTATTTGATCTGTATGAAGAAATTAAAGACAGAGAAATAATTGAACAATATGGATTTAGGGAAAAGATTTCGAAATCTGGATTCGTTAAGATTGAAGATATTCTAGACCAATAAACAGATTCCTCAAATCATTTAATTCTTTCAAGATTTGGTTCGAAATTTCACTACCTTGGGCAGCTAACCTGTATTTCCGAAACGACTTCCAAAGCATAGGGTAGATATTACTTATTTTTATATGCCTTGACTTGTTTTATAATTAATAGCTAAACATGATTTATCCTAGGAGGTATATAAAAATGTTCAATAAGTCGCTCCATTTTTTACCGGATGGATTTGACAGGGAAGATTACATAATTGCAACATACTTCATTGAGGAAAAACCCGGGACAGACATAATCAGGTTTGCTGAAACACTGGCTGTTGACATGTCAACGGGTACCTGGACTGCTGTAGAAGGCGAAACTGAGGAAATGAGAGAAAAATATGCTGCAAAGGTGATATCAATAAATGAAGTGCCAAACCATGAGTTTGAGCTGCCTGCCGATATTACTGAGCGAAGATATGTAGTAAGCATTGCAGTGCCATATGTAAATATAGGCTGCCAGATACCCATGCTTCTTACGACAATAATAGGCAATGCTTCGGTAATGGGTAGAATCAAACTGCTTGATATTGAATTTCCAAAAAAATATCTTGAAGGTTTTAAAGGGCCAAAATTCGGAATTGAAGGTATAAGAAAATTACTGGGTGTACCCAAACGGCCGTTCCTTAACAATATGATCAAACCTTGCACAGGATTTACTCCTGAAGTTGGTGCAAGATTCTTTTACGGTGCTGCGGCAGGCGGGGTGGATATAATAAAAGATGACGAGTTGCTGTCTGAAACGGAATATAATAAGCGGACGGTAAGAGTAAAGCTTTATATGGAAATGGCAAAAAAGGCTTACGAGCTCAAGGGTGAGCAGACTCTTTATTGCGTCAATATAACAGACAGGGCAGACAAGCTGCTTGATAATGCAAAAAGGGCAATTGAAGCTGGAGCGAATGCTTTAATGATTAATTACCTTACTCAGGGCATAGCTTCAATGCAGAGTATTGCTGAAAATCCTGATATAAATGTTCCAATACTTGCCCATCTTGATTTTTCGGGGGTACTTTATGCAAATCCTTATGGGGGGCTGGCGTCACATCTCGTACTGGGGAAACTTGCACGTCTTGCCGGAGCTGATATGGTTGTTTACCCAATAGAATCGGGAAAATACAGGCTGCTTGATGAGCGATACAGGCAGATAGCATTTGACCTTATGCTTGACTGGCATAATATAAAGAGAACATTTCCAATACCTGCAGGTGGAGTTCATCCCAGGCTTGTACCTAAAATCCTCAATGACCTTGGGTATGATTGTGTCATTTCTGCTGGCGGAGCAATACATGGCCATCCTATGGGAGCATCTGCAGGAGCAAAAGCGCTGAGGCAGGCAATTGATGCATTTATTTCCGGGGTTGGTTTGGAAGAATATTCTGCAAATTACAAGGAGCTTGCATCTGCTTTGGAAAAATGGAAGTAGGGCAAAATAAATAATATTCTGTCCTCCGAATTGCAAAACTTTCTTTTTTACTATTGACATTATATTTTTTGAAATGATACAATCTAACCGTTTAGCTAACCGTTTAGGAAAGTTTCATGATAACCATAAGAGACGTTGCAAAAAAAGCAAAGACTTCCATAGCCACAGTATCTGCAGTAATCAACAGTTCAGCATTTGTAAGCCAGGATTTGAAAAGCAGGGTAGAGACAGCAATCAGTGAACTTGGCTTTATCCCTAATGTTTTTGCCCGCTCCTTAAAAAGTAAAAGGTCTTATTTAATTGGAATAATGGTTTCTGATATAAGAAATATTTATTATCCTGAGTTTTACCGTGGAATAGAAGACTTCTTTAAGAAAAAAGGTTATAACCTTATTCTTTGCAATTCTGATAATAGTGAAGAGCTTGAAAAAGAAAATTTACAGATCCTTGCTCAAAAAAGAGTTGACGGAATAATTGCTACAATTTCAAATATAGGGACATTAAATGAAGCAGAATTTTACTTTAACTCAGGCATACCTTTTGTAGTAACTGAGGTTTATCCTTCAGATCCTGCTAAATTACATTTCAGTCTGGTTAAAGTTGATAGTATTAATGGTGCAAGAAAGGCTACCCAGCACCTGATTGATAATGGTTATAAAAAGATAGCTATAATAGCACATTATGCGACATACCATGGATTTCAGGAACGCTTGGATGGTTATCTGGCTGCACTTAAAGATAACAATATAAATATCAGGGAAGATTATATAAAAGTAGGCGGTTTATCCAATATTGAAGCGGCCTCCTTAACTCATGAATTGTTAAAAAATCCCGATCAACCGGAAGCCATATTTGCAACGAACAACCGAATGGTTTTGGGTGTTTTGGAGGCTTTGCGGGAAAAGAATCTTCATGTTCCGGAAGATATGGCCGTAGTTGTTTTTGATGATTTTGAATGGGCGCCATATATGGATCCACCCCTTACCGCAGTACGCCAGCCGGTTTATAACACTGGAATGATGGCAGCCAAAGAACTGCTCAGAAGGATTGAAAAGGGAAGTCAGGCTAAACCAAGAATAATAGAACTTTCAACCGAATTAATAATTAGAAAATCTTCAAGTAAGAAATATAAAAAATGAAAGAAAAAAGAGTCGGGTTTTTCAATATTGCGCATCATGATTATTATGAATATATGGATAATGTTTCTGTCAGGCTAGCCAAAGAGGCTATTGATTCATTGCAGAAATCCAATAATACAGTCATAGGTTCGGAAAAGCCAATACTGGATGAAAAGGAAGCGCTGGATCAAGCTTTAAAAATACTGGGGAAAGACATTGACTGCTGTATTATTTTTATCAGTACCTGGGTAGAATGCAGTGTACCACTGGTGATTATAAAAGAACTGAAACACCTTCCTGTAATAATCTGGGGCTTTCCCATGTTTGATTGGAAAGGTTCTAAAGAGCAGTCAGGTTCCCTGGTTGGAATGCTGGCTCTGCAGGGCTCCTTAAAAAGAATAGATATTAATTTTAAAAGAGTGGTAGGATTTCCTGATAATAAGGATATATTGAAAGAAATAAATGATTATATATTTGCTTCTTCAGCAAAAAAAGCTCTAAGAAGAACCAGACTTGGCCTTGTAGGTTATATGTCTATGAGCATGTATCCGGCTTCTTTTGACCATTTATTGATGAGTGCCATTATAGGCCCGGAGATTGTACATTTTGATATCTATTCTATTATTAAAGAGATTAATAATATAAAAAGTGAAGATATATCAAAAACAGTAAAAAAAATAAATGAGTTTACAGATCATAAGATAAATGATGAAATTTTACAAAAAGCAGCGGGTCTATACTGCAGCCTGAAAAGCTTTATAAAAAAATATAATCTGGATGGCATAAATATCAAATGCCAGTATGAGCTTACAAAGGATTTTGGATGTTCAGCTTGTATAC
>JAMCVO010000170.1 GCA_023475715.1 Actinomycetota bacterium | reverse complement strand
CAGCCTGTAAAATTCTCTTTGCCCACATCGTTTATAAGCATCATCATTTTACCCATATTGCTTATATATTGTCTCTGCCTGGGATCTTTTGATTTATATTCGATAGCGAGAGTTACTTCAGGATTATGTTCACAAAGCTCTCTGTAGCTTTCAACAATATTTTTCCAGCCATCTTCATAGCTTACCTGAAAAGGATAATCAAAACCATCATGTGCGGGCCAGAGCATTACTTTTGTACCCGGTATTTCAGCTGCAAAATCTATTGCTTCTTTGCAAAACTTAATATTTTCTTTTCTTGTATTTTTTTCATTTGTAGAAAATGCACCATTTTTCCATTTTCTATCTGTGTAATTGTCTACAGATATATCAGCAACCTTCAGATTAAAATCAGATAATTTCTTTATCAGCTTTTCCGGGTTATCCGGAAGAGGTGATGTGGGATAAATTATTCCAAGACCTTCCATGCCATCTGTTTCTGACATAATCTCAAGCTGTTTTTCCAGGGATAGATTTTCAAAATAACCTGAAGAAACATATCTTTCAGAAAAATTCCCCAGGCACCATAAACCTGCACTTAATTTAAACTGCAATTTATTTCCTTTCCTTTTTAGATATCAAAATTTGTTTAGGTTTCCTTCAAGTTGCTGATTTAAATCAAAAATTTTTTCAAGGACGGGAATTTTATTTGAATCTTCAAGAACTTCAATATTTTTAAACCAGGGCGATACAGTTTTGTCCCATTCCCTTTCCACTTTATTTAAACCAATTTTTTTAAATGTTTCTTTCAGATCGTCACACTCAATATAAATTATGGATAAATTCTTATATATCCATATAAGCTCATTTATAATTCCACATTCTTTTTCGGCTTTGAGCAGTTCGGACCAGGCATTAATATGAATATTCTTATATTTCTCAACAAACTCTTCCTTTATTTCCAGAACGATACAATACCTTTTCTTTGCCATTTCTACCTCAAATTTTAAAAAATTTAATTGCTAAAACGGAATCTTTTAAACTGAATAATTATTTAATCCATAGCTCTCTTTAAGGCTGTCATCTTAGAGCAACATGCTAACGTCTTTTTCTTTTATATAGTGAACTGTGCTTCCTGTAAGAAGCTTGTAAAATCGTGATAATGGTTTCACAAGACTAACCTTTCATTTTTCTATAAAATAGAATCGTTTCTCGAAACGTTTCTATTTTATATTATTTTAAATATCAATGTCAATGTAAAAATAAGATTTTTCTGTTTCAGATACTTAGCTTAATTTATCTTGCAGTTAATCAGTTGGAAGATTATCCGATTTTATCTGATAATCCAGCTATGTATTTTAAAATTCCCTGCTGATAATATCTTTATGAGCTCTCCTGACAATATCGTCAATCTCTTTTTCTTTATCTTCTGATAATCTGTAATGATTCTGATTTTTCATTATGTCCTTATAGACTGCATTTGCTCTTTCATATACATTTTTCATGTTTTTGGAAGCGTTAAATACAAAGACCTCCTCAAGAATTTTAGAACGCAATGCTTTTTTGAAATTATTTAAAGTATGGGTTTCAGACAAAAAATTGCCACCGGGGCCTAAATTTCTTAAGGTGCTAATAAGTGATTCATCCAGGTTTTGTGTATCAATTCCTTTAGACATTTCATGCAGAGCCTTTATAATCTCAATTTCTACTAATGCAAGTTCGGGACTAAACACCATCCCCTGATCATATAATCCTATTACATAATTATATTTTTTAACAAAAAAAGCTCCCAAAATTTTCATAAATCTCTCTATCAAGATTTCACTCCCTAATAATTTGGAATCAGAAGAGTATATGCCGCATCCGAAATCCATGCTATACAGTTCTTCATATAACTGAGAAAGTACCATATCTACTTTTATGGCATCAATCACATTAAATTTAATGCCTTTACCACTCATATCCATAAAACTTGCCATTGAACCGCCTCCAACCATTGCGTCCGGAACAATGCATCTTAAAGCCGTCATTGTAGCTATTATTTCAGCATTTGTTACTGCAACAGCACCTGATATTGTTACAGGCATACTGGCACCCATTATCGGCATCGGAATCATGGTTGCAGGCAAACCATTTTTGGCCAGGCCTACAAGCACATCGCATGCATTTTTCTCAAGGAGAAGCGGAGATATACTTTCTTTCGCAGTCAAAAAGCAGGGGTCTTTTAAGAATTTTTCTTTTGAACCCCTGATAACTATCCCCATTTCGATCAGATATTTTAACTGTTTGAGACTATTTACTTCAGAGTTTCCAAGTTTTGTCGTAAATTTTGCCAGAAGCATAGCATTTATGATGGGGGTAAAATTAGGGTCTATTTCTTTACTGCCTATTTTTTTTGTATACATTGGACAGCCCACCATACCTATTTCATCTACTGCCTGTCCAAATTTTATTGAATTTATCAGATCATTTTCAGTTGCTTCTCTTGCTTTTTGTTTATCCAAATCAAAAAATCTCGGGGCAGTAGAACCAAATTTGCAGAAAATCTTATCTCCTACATCATAGCTTACACCACCATTGAGCATTACATGCTTTTTTCCTTTAGCAATCTCCTTGCTGAATTCATTTAATTTTTTTTCTACAAGTTTCCTGGGAATATATGCGATATTTGAGTTTCTGTCTATTTTTGACCCGTTTTTTTCAAGTGCATCCAGTATTTCATCCGAGATAAACTTCATTCCTGTTGTTTCAAGAATCCTGCAGCTGAAATCATGGATTTCCTGTAATTTTTCTTTTTCCAGCGAATTTTTAATTTCAAACAATTTGGACATGATCAATTTTCCTTTCTTTTAAATTACTTATTGTTTTATTTAAATTATGATTTGGATCCCAAAAGCTAAATGTTAAATAAATCATCCCTTTATGGCACCCGAAACAAGTCCGCGAATAAAAAATCTTTGAAATACTATATAAAGCACAATAAGAGGCAGAGCGCTTATAAAAAGGCCTGCAAAAACTGTTGTTATGTCTGTGCTGTATTTAGATTGATAAACAAAAAAAATTAAAT
>JAMCVO010000718.1 GCA_023475715.1 Actinomycetota bacterium | reverse complement strand
ATACTTTACCCCTGCAGCCAAGGGTACAACTGCAACTTTGCTATCTTTCAAACCCAAATGTTTAATTATGTCTTTCTTAGATTTTTGTGAATCTGTTATAACAAATCTGCACCTTCTTAACGCAAATCTTTGTAACAAGTGATTAACTCTGCCTTTGACTCCGATAAGGTAATAATCAGGAAAAACTAACGGTATAACGTCATGAACAGAAACTATTAAAGGACACTTAGTCCATAACGGTAATGATCGAAAAAATAAGTCATACCAGGGGTAATGTACAATATCAACATTAGCAAGTTTTATGCTATCGGTAAACTTCAGAATGGTTAAAGAGCTGTCTTTCTCAAATTCTTCTAACAAATTCTTGGTATAAAAATGATGATTAAAATTTCTATGTCCCGTCTGCAGAGGTAAAGTATTAATTGCTATTTTCATTGTGGCATTCTGCAAGAGCTGTGCTCATTTATGCTCCAAAATTTAATATAGGCAATTGGAAATCTTAAAGACGAGAACAATGCAAAAATAAATCCGGGAAATCCATCCACATACCCCCTATGTCTAATATAAGCTTTAAGAAACCACCAAATCGGCATTATAAACACGTTTGCTATAAACGACAACAAATTTTTCTTGTTATTACCTTCTTCGAGCTGAAGAGCAATTAAATCTGTATATCTATTTAGTCTTAGTATATAATCGGAGAAATTTTTGTCTCTGACATGCAACAAATCATTTTTTAAATACCCTGTCTTTCCCGTAACAACCGCTTGCTCGTGAACATCTTTTGCGGGTAACTTTCCAAACCCTCTTTTATAGAGACGGAGTGTAAAGTCAGGATACTGGCCACCCTTTTTTAAAAATCTGTTCAAAAACCAATTTTTCCTGGGAATCCAATAACCGTTAACTTCAGAATCTAAAGAGACAGCTTTCCTAATTTCTTTAGCAAGCTCACCGGTAACCCTCTCGTCGGCATCAAGCTGTAAAACCCAGTCTCCTTTAGCGGCTTCAATTGCTTTATTTTTATTTATATGGAAAACGGGAGGATTGTCGGTTTCTATTATACGAGCCCTATATCTTTTTGCAATATTTAGAGTTTGATCTTTAGAGCCTCCATCAACAATAACAATCTCCCAGGCCAAATCTTTTATTGAATCCAGACATTCAGCCAGGTTTTTTTCTTCATTAAATACTGCTAATACCACAGAAATTTTAATCATCATTTTGTACTAACAAGATAAAATGCGGTCGAGTCATTAGGATAGTAGACAATCTTCTTAATGTCAAAATCCAGTCTATGCCTTAGCCCTCCATATTGACTTGGGGTAAGGATGTATAAAACTCCGTTTTGAGGCATGCTTTCAATTGGATCCCATCCGCCAAAATAATATTTGTCAAAGTAGGAAATCATACTGTAACTTCTACTATCAGAGCGATTATAAACAACGGTATTCAAATATTCCGGTAACGGAGTTTTTAGATAGAATAAGAAAAATATATAGGGCTGATGTCTGTCTTCAGTCATAAAAGTCTGACTATACTCAGGGTGTGCTTTAACAAATTCCACAATATCTTTCATACCGTATTGCCACTCTATCGCATATTTTTTGCTGTAATCTCCATAATAATACATAAGATAGGTTGCCAAAGAATATGTTAAAAACACTGCTGTTACTAAAATAATCGCAACTTTGAAATAATATCCCTTAGCCAAATTTATAATTGTTAATAAGCCGTAGGCAGCTATGAGATGCCAGCTGCCAAACATAAACATTGCCCTGGAAGCATGTGGCGCCTCGTTAACCGCAGCCGCCGGAAGAGGCCCTAACAAAGCCCAGGAAAGCAAAATTATATTTACTTTTGATCTTTTCCAAAGTAATGCCAGCAATCCAATAATTAGGAACAAAGCATCGATTTTATAAAATTCACCAACTGCTTGAGTCGAGTGTCTGGCATTCTTGTCTCCCGATACAAATAAATAGTCCCAAGAATAATGAAGAAGGTACTGATCAAAAGTTTTATCAACCCTTCCTAATAACTCGTTTTTGGTTAGCAAGTATAGTTGTGTCTTTTGGATTTCATCCAATGAAAAACCGGTTTGTTTAACTCGTGCTGTACCCAGCAAAGCAGGATTTAAAATAAATTGCGAAATTATTACTGCAAGAAAAACTAATCCTAAAAGAAACTTCTTTTTCACTTTCATCAAATCTTTAAAATAGATAATAATCAAAACCGCAATCATAGGCGGTACAACAACCAGAGCACTGTGATAGCCAAACAAACTGATACCTAAACTTAAAAAAGACAAGCTTAGCAGTTTATTTTTTCTTTCTATCCCTTTTATAAACATCAATATTCCTGTCATGAAAAAAAACATTGTAAATACCAGTTCCTGACTGAATCTTGAGTATTGCAAAGCATATGGTGAAATTGCCAAAAAGGATGCTCCTATAACACCTGCAAGCAAGCTCTTAAAAAAACACCTCCCAAGTAAAAAAACAATGACTACATCCAAAAGTCCAAATATTGCGGCCGGCAACCGTATGCTAAATTCCGATAAACCTAAAAATTTAACAAAAATTGCAGTCAAATATATATGAAGGGGCCGCTTGTCATCACCAAAAGATTTAAAGGTAAGCGGAAAGCGGGCTCCATATTCATCCCTCCCAAAATTTGCAATAGTAAAAGCGTTATATCCGTTAGCTGCTTCATCCCAATTGAGAGGCGGGGGAATTTCTCCTAATTTATATATCCTTAAAGTACCGGCAAACAACAGTATTAATATTAAGGTAACCCAAATTAATATTTTATTCTTAGATATTACGTTCATCTTTGATAAACCCAAAAGGCAATCTTACCGTCTAAAAATCTAATTGAATTAACAGGCTCAAAGGCCGATAGCTTATCACTTGGTGTTGCAAATATAATTGTATTTGATAAATCACCTTTTGATAATTTATCAACTTTACCAAATTCGAATTTATCAAATCTTATCACCTGGGAAAAACTCCACTGGTCTATGGTATTCCTAATAACTTGACTTTTATATTTATTTGGGTTACCT
>JAMCVO010000213.1 GCA_023475715.1 Actinomycetota bacterium | reverse complement strand
GCAAGAATCGCACAAAAGGAAATTATAAAAATTTATAAAAATAAATAAAACAAAGAAGCATAATTAATTTTTTTAAAATATCCTTATCAATTAAACCTGTCCACCATTCTTTTTTGTATACATATCCATCATTATCTTTTATTATCTTTGGTTCCAGATTTTTAGGAACACCAAAATGTCTCACCAGATCGAGGATTTTACTTATAGCCTTACAGGTTAAATCTTCAGCATTTTTTGGGGTTAATTTATCATCACTTAAATATTCAATCAAATCGACATTATGTATGATATCATAAGTAGCAATCCTGTCGATTGGTTCTCCTTTAAAAGTTTTTATAAGTCTTTCACTCGAAGTTAATTTATTCATTAGCTTTTAATCCCTTTTTCACCTATAGTTGTACATAAGCTTAGCTGGACCAACGTTTAATTGATAAGGATATTTTAAAAAAATTAATTATGCTTCTTTGTTTTATTTATTTTTATAAATTTTTATAATTTCCTTTTGTGCGATTCTTGCTATCTTCCAGATCTCTTTCCTCTGTTTCTCTGTAACATAAACAGGATTATGCTCTTGCAGAATCTTTTTTGCTAAATCCCTGGCTCGCTCTCTCATATCCTTTCCGCCAGCATAAGTCATCCATTGATTCCAATTACCCCTGTCGGTTAATCTGGGCTCCCATCTTTCATTGCTTCTGCAATATTTTAAGGCATGTTTTGTCTGAAGAAAGATAGCTGAATGCCCTGCTTCCTTGAATGCATCAAGGCCTATGGCTTCTTTACTTGTATCAATCCCTCTTAAAAACCTGAAAGTAGATCCAAGAATTTCATTATCAATGAGACATTGCTCATAATTTGCTATTCCCATCATTGCAAGATTTCCTATTGCAACATGTATAATATTAACACCACCCAGGGCACATCCAAGAAAATGTTGTGCCCTTTCATATCCCATTTGTCCATCAGGTAACTTTGAATCTGTAGGGTTGCTGCCATAATAAGGCAGATGATAGTAATGTGCCATCTGTGCAGATGCCATGTGCAGAAGTGTTGACTCTGGAGCGTTGCCTGAATAATAAAGCGATTTCATATCAAGAATACCCGAAGAAGATGAATAAATACACGGTGCACCCGGGTTCACCATCTGTGCGAGTGTAATTGCAGCTAAAATATTTGCATTAATTTCAACAATTTCGCCTGCGATAGTATATGGGGTAGTGCCTCCAGCAGTGGCGTCAGCTTCAACGTAGCACGGTATATTATATTTGCCACACTCCAGTAATTCTTCAATAAATTCTGCTCTTTGGGTTAACGGGCTTATAATACATAAGCCACCAACAAAGAAAGGCCGTTTTGAAACTTCTTGTATGCTTCCTGCCAGAACAGAAGCCATTTCGAGCTCGTAATGCAAACCCTCCTTGCATCCTCCCAGAAGTGCATAAAAACTTCTTGTATTATTTGTTATCATATGCGCAAATGTCATCATTTCACATTCAGATGAGTCACCAAATTCAGTATCTGTTGGAATTACAAGAAAATGTGCAATGTCCATGTTTTCAAGGGTATCTTCAAGTCTTGTGAAGTCCTTAAGATCACTCATAGTCGATGGTCTCAAATTACCATCAAAATCCAGTGTTTGGACTGCACCTGCTCCACCCATTACAAAAACATTATCAGAATCATCAAGAGAGACATCATATTTTGGATCTCTTCCATATAATGTGACATTTGTTGGAGCTTTTTTTAAAAATTTCATTAAAACAGGCCCGGGTATTTTTACAATTTTTTTATCATTATCAACTTCACATCCGTTTCCTTCCATAATTTCTCTTGCATCATCATGAAGATTATTAATCCCTATATTTTCAAGAACTTCAATAGTCGCTCTATGCAATTCTTCTATCTGATCCATTGATAAAACTTTTACCTGACCGCCTTTTATTGGAACTACTCCTTTATCAGTTATCATCATCTCTCCCTGTTTAAATAATTAATAAATTACATAGTTAAATTCTTGGTTCTAGCTTCCCGGGTTAAATTTTTTGCTTGATGATTCTCTTACAGAAAGTTTCATATCAAGATAAATTTTTCTTTCTTTGATTTCTTCACCTTCAATTATTTTGATGAGTAAATCCATTCCCCTTGCGCCCATTTCATATTTTGGCTGAAAAACGGAGGTAAGAGTTGGGTCCAAATACTTGCAAATTCTTCTGTCATCAAAACCAACAATACCCACATCATCGGGAATCTTTAATCCCATTTTTTTAATAATTTGTATTGCTGCCATTGCTACAGTATCAGAAATAATAAAAAGAGCGTCAGGATGATCAGATTCTGACATAATTTTTGCTATTAATTTTCCACTTTCAGTTAAATCCCATTCACCTCTTATTGCATTACTAAAATATACCAAAGATTTGTTGAAGGGTACTTTATTTTCTTCTAAAGCGTCAATATACCCCCTATATCTATCTTTTAATGACTGCATTTCTAAAGGCGCTGAAATATAACCTATTTTCTTATACCCATTATCAAGTAAATGTTTTACTGCTATTTTTGAATATTTATAATTATCAAGAATAATTTTAATAATATCAGGATTCTCCAAGAAACTTTCAATCAAAACTATGGGAATACCTGATCTCAAAAAATTATAGACCAAATTATTATCAAGTAAACCTGTAGTAAAAATTACTCCGTCAACCTGCCGTTTCAATAAGTTTTCCAGATATAATTTTTCCATATCCAAATTATAATTTGTATTGCAAAGAAAATTAGAATATTTATATTTTAATGCTACATCCTGGGCACCCAGAAAAATCTCAGTGTAATAACTATCGAGCTCCGGAACAACAAAGCCTATTGTATTTGTTTTTTGTTTTTTTAAACCTCTTGCTATTATGTTTGGGGTATAATTGAGCTTTTTGACAATCTCCAGTACCAATTTTTCAGTTTTTTTACTATAGTTTTTTTCTGTTTTGTTAATTACCCTTGAAACAGTAGCAACAGAAAACCCAGTATGTTTTGAAATATCCTTGATAGTATTTATTTTTCTAATCCTGACAAAG
>JAMCVO010000442.1:1655-3066 GCA_023475715.1 Actinomycetota bacterium | reverse complement strand
CTTTTCAAAATGTGATAAGGCTTCTAGAAGCCGGAATGATTAAACCTGAGCGTATTATAACTTCAAAATATAAGCTTGATAATGTCATTGAAGCATTTGAAAAGGCTAAAAAAAGAATGGATGCCAAAATAATCATTAATGTATAAAGGAAAATAATGAAAGACTTTATAGATAAAGACGAAATCAAAAGACTGGAAAATATTTCCATGGAATTAAGGTTTCTGATAATTGACATGCTCCATAAAATAGGAAGCGAGTATAAAGGACATCCAGGCGGAGCACTTTCAATTGCCGATATTATAACTTGTTTATATTTTAAAATATTAAATATTGATCCATCCAACCCAAAATGGGAAGAAAGAGATAGATTTATATTATCAAAAGGTCATGCTTGTCCCGCTCTCTACGCTGCCTTGGCATTAAAGGGGTTTTTTGATAAGAAATATCTTTATACTTTCAGGCATATTGGAAGCATGCTTCAAGGCCACCCTGATATGAGAAAAACACCAGGCATAGACATGACTGCAGGGTCATTGGGGAACGGCCTGGGTGCAGGTGTAGGTATGGCTTTATCTGCAATGATGGATAAGAAAGATTACAAAACCTATGTTCTTATAGGTGATGGTGAAATGCAGGAAGGTCTTATATGGGAATCTATAATGACTGCGGGACATTATAGATTAAGCAACCTTGTGGCAATCATAGACCGCAACAATTGGCAAAGCTGTGATTCTGTAAATAATACTATCAATCTGGAACCATTATCAAAGAAATTACTTTGTTTTAATTGGAACGTGCTTGAAATTGATGGTCATAATATGTCGGAAATTATTAAAGCTTTTTTAACTGAAAACAAAGATAAGCCACTTGCCATAGTAGCAAATACAATAAAAGGCAAAGGCGTATCTTTTATGGAAAATGACAATTCCTGGCATCAAAAATCAATTAATAGTGAAGAATATGCAACAGCTTGTGTTGAATTAAGGAAAAATGAATATGAATGAATTTAAATCGACAAGAACTGCATTTGGTGAAGCATTATTGGAACTTGCAGAAGAAGGTGTTGACCTGGCATCTGTTTCCGCAGATACTTCAAAATCCATGGGAGTGGATATCTTGAGCAAAAAATATCCTGAAAGGTGCTTTAATTGCGGGATAGCAGAGCAGGATATGATGATTGTTGCAGCGGGTATTGCTGCAACTGGCAAGGTTGCATTTGCGGTAAGTTATTCTGCTTTTACTTCAATGAGATCTCTGGAGCAGCTAAGAACTTTTATATGTTATCCCAATTTAAATGTTAAGATTGCAGCTGGTTTAGGAGGTTTTAGTGCAGGGATAGAAGGAGTAACACATATGGCACTTGAAGATCTGGGAATTGTCAGAAATATTGCAAACTTAATTGTGCTTAATC
>JAMCVO010000442.1:0-1645 GCA_023475715.1 Actinomycetota bacterium | reverse complement strand
ATCCACTCCCATGGATTTTGATAAGGATTATGAATTCAAGATTGGAAAGGCTAACAGGATTTCGTGCAGTGGCAAAGATGTTGGAATAATAACGTCAGGGATCATATTATCTGAGGTGATTAAAGCAGTAAAAAAATTGGAACAGCAGGAAATTGGAATTGATCTGGTTGAAATTCCAACTTTAAAGCCTATTGATGAAGAAGCAATAATCAATATGGCAAAGTCAGTCAGAAATATCATAACTATTGAAGAACATAGTATAATTGGCGGTCTTTACAGTGCTGTTTGTGAGATTCTATGCAAAGAATTTCCTAAAAAGGTTTATCCTATTGCAGTTCAGGACATTTTCACTGAAAGCGGATTGCCTTCCGAACTTATGCATAAATATGGAATTGATTCCGAGGGTATATATGAACATATTTTTAAAATAATAAATAATTAATTTTATAAAGTATTGTGGAAAGGTACTGATTAATATGATTAATGCAGCTGTTATAGGAGTAGGAAGATTAGGTCCTGTACATGTAATGAATCTTCTAAGAATTCCAACTAAGGTTAAAATTGTGGCAATTTGTGATTTAAGAGAAGACAGAGCCAATTATTATGCTAAAATCAGTAATTCTAAACCGTATACTGATTATAAGAAAATGTTTGAAAAAGAAAAAATCGATGTGGTTTTTGTAATAACAGAAACGCATAATCATTATAATATTGTTATTGACTGCGTAAAAGCTGGAAAAAATATTTTTTGTGAAAAGCCAATTGCTGAAACTTTGGAAAAAGCAAAAAAAGTCAAAGAAGTTGTTTCGAAAGCGAAAATAAAATTTCAGGTTGGTTATATGAGGAGATTCGATCCTGCTTATTCACAAGCATATAAGATGAATCAACGTCAAGGGACCCTTTTGCCCCACCTGAATGGGCTTGTGACCCAAAAATGGGAGGTGGCTTATATATGGATATGCATACCCATGATTTTGATCTTGCCAGATGGTTTATGAAAGATGAAGTATACGAATTATATGTAAATGACTCTAATCTGCTGAATCTTAAGTATAATATGGCTAATTTGAAGGATCACACAATTATCAGTATTAAATTTAATAGCGGAACACTGGGGGTCATAGACGGGAATTGGAACGCAGCGGGTGGTTATGATGTCAGATCTGAGATTTCCGGTTCAAACGGGTTCATAACTGTTGGGCAGCTGCACTATCAGCCGATAACATTATTTTCAGAAGGGGGCCTTACCAATGTATCCACTTATCAAACAGTTAATAATAACCCTCATTTTATGTACAGGTTTGGAGAAGCATATTTTTTAGAAGATGAATCATTTGTCGATAGCGTTATTAACAATAAAGAGCCGCTAATCAACGTTAATGATGGATTTGAAGCTATAAGAATTGCTGATGCAGCTCAAAGATCTTCTGACAATAAAAGCATTGTAAAATTGTGATATATATTTAATTACCCAAAGGAGATAAAAACATCCATGGAAACACTTTCTGAAATATACAACACAACAGTTAAAGGAGCCTATAAAGAAATAGCCCCTCTTATAGAAAAAGCATTAAGAGAGAATATAAAAATAGATGACATAATAAATAAGTCCTTATCAAAAGCAATGATACATGTCGGAGACAAA
>JAMCVO010000242.1 GCA_023475715.1 Actinomycetota bacterium | reverse complement strand
CCATTTGGTTGTACAATAAGTGGGCGAAGAGGTAGGTATTTTAAGTTAAATCAGCTATGAATAAAACAATTAAGGTAAAAACTACCGCAGTTTTGTTGTGTCCTAAATGTGGAAGACAACAAGAAGTAGAAATGCCAACTAATGCCTGTCAATACTTTTATAAGTGCATTAATTGTAATGAGATAATTAAACCTAAAGAAGGTGATTGTTGTGTATTTTGCTCGTATGCAGATATACAATGTCCTCCAAAGCAAATGGAAAATAATAATTATTTAGCGGATCAAATTTAGTTTAGGTATGAATTGAAACTCTGATACCTGGATTTTCTGTTGTAGAATTAATGGCATTTATCCCCTCACCTATTATTGGATTAGCCCAGTAATAGAGTTTTGCTGCTTCTTCCGGACGGACATTAACACAACCTGCGCTTCTTCTTTTTATTCCAAAATCATTGTGCCAGTAAGCACCGTGAACAGCGTATCCTTTGCTTTTAGCTACTTTGTCATTTGTGAAGAATAAAGAGTATGGAACATTTGGTAGATAATAATAATCACCGCGTTCTTTTGACCCTCCTTTATATGCTTGATATAAAACTTTTCTCCAAACAGAAAACTCGCCGGTTGGGGTATCATAACCGGGACGGCCAGTTGAAACAAAAAATTCGTATATCTTTTGATTCCCTTCCCATGCATAGATTTTTTGCTCAGTCAGATTAACCTCAAGCCATTTATCAGAATTATTTACTCCCAGAACCTGAGCTAATTTATTATCTTCATATTTTTTAGGCTTGGTGGATACATTTTCATTATCAAAAACAGGAGAGTCTTTTCCTTCAACCCAATTACCGCTACTTACTGCTATCTCTTTACCAAATTCCTCTTCTAATGATTGGGCAGTGTTTTTAGGAGCTTGAGCTTGATTCCTTAACACAAAATATATAAGTCCACTGGATAAAATAGCTAATAATATGAACAGAAAAAGTAGTCGCATAATTGATACTATCAAACGGTTTATTAAGATTTCATGAAGATTAGACAGCAATTTTAAAATCTCTCAAAATAATCACTTTGAGACTAAATATTGGTATAATGTGGCATGCAATGAGGATTTTATTAGTCGAAGACGGAAAGAGACTCTCTAATATTATAAAAAAAGGGTTTACTGAGTTGGGGTTTGCAGTGGATCAGGCCTTTGATGGCCAGGAAGGTCTTTACTTGGCAGAATCAGAAAGCTATGATGTTATTATTTTGGATCTTACTTTGCCTAAGTTAGATGGAATTGCTGTTTGCAAGAAATTGCGCGAACAGAAAATTGATATCCCTATTCTGATGTTAACAGCAAAAACTCAAGTTGAAGATAGAGTAACTGGCTTAGACGTAGGGGCAGATGACTATTTAACTAAGCCATTTGAATTTATGGAATTAAAAGCCAGGGTAAATGCACTTCTCCGAAGGAATTACCACCAACCCCAAAGTTTAGTTACTATTGATGACTTAGTAATAGATCCTATTAAGCGTACTGTAACAAGAAAGGATAAAGAAATTCTACTAACACCGAAGGAATTCTCAATACTGGAATTTTTGGCATTACATAAAGATGAACCGGTAACACGAACACAAATTACTGAGCATACTTGGGATTACAACTTTGATAGTTTTTCAAATGTGGTAGATGTTTTTATCGCAACACTTCGCAAAAAAATTGATGGAAATCAAAAGAAAAAATTAATACACACTGTTCATGGAGTTGGTTACGTCATTTCAGAAAAAAATAAATGATTAAGTTAAAAAGCCTGAGGGCTAAATTATCTCTTTGGTACATAGGAAGCCAACTCATTGTAATTGCATATTTTTTGCTCTTTATACATTATTATCCTATTCCCCATACAATACATATTCTGATTGGAATTTTTATTCTTCTAGCCATAGTAGCGTTTTTTGTAGTCTATAAAATGACCAGATCAATCACTTATTTATCTTCTCGGATAAAGTCAATTTCAAGTGAGAATCTGGAAGAAAAAATTAACGGTATAAAAAGTGATGATGAAATTGGAGAGTTGGCACAATCCTTTAATGGTTTACTTGACCGGTTGAATGAAGCATTTAAGAGAGAGCAGCAGTTTATAGGTGATGTAGCTCATGAACTTAAGACACCTTTGGCTACCCAGATAAGCTCCTTTGAGATTACCTTAAATAAACCCAGGGGAAACGAAGAATATAGAAAGACAATGGAGGTGGCATTGGCAGAGGCTCGCCAACTATCTGCAACTTTAAAGAATGTTTTAGACCTTGCTTGGTCAGAAAGCCCAAATAAACAAAACCACAAGGCAAGGATTAACCTGTCCGACCTTATGGATGACCTTTATGAAATTGCCCAAAAAATAGCTTTAAAAAAGAAAATCCATGTTAAATTTTCTACCACAAAAAATATACACATTTACGGTTTCAAGGATAAACTGGCTCGGGCTCTTTTAAATATCATTGATAATGCAATAAAGTATTCACCTTCTTACGGAGAAGTGGAAATAATTTTAGAAAAAAGTCCAAGCAAAGTGTTAATTAGTGTAATTGATGAGGGACAAGGTATACCAGAGGAAGAAATACCACATATATTTGATAGGTTTTACCGTGGTTCAAAAACTGATAAAGTTTTTGGATCAGGATTGGGGCTTGCTATTGCAAAATCGATCATTGCTCTTCACCAGGGAGAAATTAGAGTAAAAAGTAGTAAGGGTCACGGATCAACCTTTGTAGTCGTCCTACCACTCTCCTAATAATAATCTTCATACTTTCTTAATGTCCAATTGGTTATCATTGGGTATCCAATATGGAAAACTGTCAAAAACAAGCTCGGTTACAGAGTAACAGGATTATTTTATTAAAACTTAAGCAGGCGCAGCATTGCTTGCAGCAAGTAATAAATATTTTTCAAAGCGACCCAATTAACCTTGAGGTCATGAAGCGATCCCAACGAACTCAAGATTTGTTAAAAGAAGTATGTGACCTAATAGCTAGTAATCATTTAAATCATTGTGTGGCAGTTTTGATTAAAAAAGGTGAGATTGAAAACGC
>JAMCVO010000470.1 GCA_023475715.1 Actinomycetota bacterium | reverse complement strand
TCTCTTGTATGTATAGGATGGTTTGTAAAGGAAACTATAAAGTACCCTAATGGTATAGTTAGTGAACCTGTGCTGGGTGGCCCTTCAGTATATTCGTCTATAGTAGCCAGAAAATTAGGTATAAAGACTGGAATAGTCACAAAAAAGGGTGAGGATTTGAGTGAAAAATTCTTGAATCCTTTATACCAGATAAAAGTAGATCTTCGAGGACTTAAAACAGAAGGTCCGCATTCAACTACCATCCAATTGGTTTACGATACATCAGGAGATAAAGAGCTAATATACCTGAAAAAAGCTCCGGAAATTCTATTTAGTGATATCCCCCGGGAATATCATAATGCGCCAATGTTTTATATATGTCCAATAAATTATGATGTACCAATTGAAACAGTAAGATCTATTCATAAGGCAGGAATAGCTCTTGCAGTTGACCTGGGAGGCTACGGTGGAGTGCATTGTGAGAAGAATTTTAAAATAGATCCTGAAATAGTTAAAAAAATAGTTTCCTATTCATATATAACTAAAGCAAGTGATGAGGATTGCCGGCGTTTATTTGGAATAGAAAAAGGAGAGGAAGAAAATATAGCCAAATTACTTTTGAAATGGGGAGCTGCTATAGCAATAATTACATGTGGAGAAAGAGGAGCAATTGCACTTACCAAAGAAGATTTTTCCAAAGTTCCTGGGTTTCCTGGTAAGGTTATTGATACCACAGGAGGGGGAGATTCGTTTGCTGCCGGATTTCTTGTCGAATACTTAAGAAGCAAAAATGTGCAAAAATCTTTAATCTTTGCCTCAGCGACAGCTGTTCTGGTAATCAGTAGAACCGGGGGAGTTACTGTTTCAAGGATGCCTACCCTGAAGGAGGTAGATCATAAAATATTTGAATATGAAAAGTCAATTGAAAAGTAAGTATAGGCACTATGCTATTGTATTTATAGAATTTATTACTTAAGGATTAAAAAATAAAATTAGGAGGTTAAATATTATGTCAGAAGTAAGGGTAGCCATCGTTGGCGTAGGTAATTGTGCGAGTTCTTTTGTCCAGGGATTAATCTATTATAAGCAATTGAAAAACTTAGAAAATGCACCTGGTCTAATGCATCCTAAATTGGGGGATTACAAGGTAACAGACATTGTTCCAGTAGCAGCCTTTGACGTTGATGCCAGGAAGGTTGGTAAAGATCTGTCAGAAGCTATTTATGCAGAACCAAACTTCGCATATAAGTACCCTGAAGTAGAGAAAGTTCCATACCTGAGTGTGGAAGTAATGATGGGTCCCGTTCTGGATGGAGTACCTGACTTTCTTACCAAATATGTGAAGGTTTCCGATAAAACTCCAGTAAATATAACCGACATACTTATTGAAAAGAAAGTGGATGTATTATTGAATTTCCTGCCCACTGGTTCTGCCAAAGCGGCCAGAAGTTATGCTAATGCTGCTGTCCAAACTCATAAAGGTTTCGTAAACGGCATGCCAGAACTTATCGTAAGCGATGAAGATTTTTCGGCATTTGCCAAAGCAAATAATTCTCCCTTGGTTGGAGACGATGTTAAAAGCCAGATTGGTGCTACTATAATACATCGAGCTCTACTTAAATTATTTTTAGACAGAGGGGTAAAGATTAAAAAATCTTATCAACTTAATTATTTAGGGAATACAGATATGTTCAATTTAATGCATCGTGGAGAGTCCAAGATGAAAACTAAAAGTGAAGCTCTTACATCCATGATTCCTTATCCAGTAGAAATCTCACCGGGTTTTGCATTTATTGAAGTAATGAAAGACAGGAAAACTACTGTATTCTATTTAGAGGGGGGAAACTATGGTGATGCTCCCTGTAAATTTGAAGCAAAACTGGAAGTGGAAGACAGTCCTAATTTTGCCGGCGTAGTTGTAGATGCTGCCCGCTGCTGTAAAATTGCTTTAGATAGAGGAATAGGTGGTCCTCTTTATTCAGCATCAGCCTGTTATTCAAAGCATCCACCAAAACAATTTCCTGATGATGATGCTAGAATGATGCTTGAGGAATTCATCGAGGGAAAAAGAGAAAGATAAATAAAGAAAAATAAATACCAGGAGGAGAAAATGAAAGCTGCTATTTTTTATGGAGGCGGTGTAATAAAAATAGAGGAAGTTAAGAAACCAACACCAGGGCCTAAGGAAGCTATAGTAAAGGTTGCTTATTGCGGACTCTGTGGATCAGACAGGCATAAATACTATCATGGCTGGACATTTCCTTTAACTCCAGAGAATAGGCCCAAGACAAGTGAATTAAAAAGACTTAAATATATTCCAGGTCATGAAGTATCCGGAATTATAGATGATTTGGGAAGTGCTGTGAAAGGATTCAATAAGGGGGACAGGGTAGCTGTCTATTGTATAAATTATTGTGGCAAATGCTATTATTGTAAAAAAGGTCTGACAAATTATTGTATCGATTTTGATAAGAATATAATGAGCGATCAGTGGGATGGTGGATACGCAGAGTACGTAAAAGTACCAGAAAAAGATCTACTAAGACTGCCTGATGATATATCTCTTGAACTGGGAAGCTTAACACTGGATACTATTGGTGTTCCCTATGATGCTTTTTTGGAAATAGATATGAATAAAGACCAATTAATTGCTATATATGGATGTGGACCCATAGGCCTTTCCATGATAAAAATGTTGAATTTAAAAGGGATTAATGAAGTATATGTGGTAGATATAGTAGAAAATAAATTAAAATTAGCAAAAGAGTTTGGGGCAAAAGTTTTAATCAATGCTGCCAAAATTGATCCTGTTAAACATATAATGAATAGTACAAATGGAGAGGGTGTTGATATAGCTTTTGATATGTCAAATACTATAGATGCTTTCAGGAATTCTATTTATTCTGTAAAAAAAGGTGGGATAGTCTGCGCAATTGGAGAGCATCCCTCCCTCCCTTCAGATTTAAGTGAGATTTTTATAAGTGATATTTTAATCCATAGGCATCTTGAGATAAAAGGAGTAATGTATTTTCCAATTGAGGAACATAAAAATATAATTAATGTATTAAGAGAAGGAAAAGAAAGCTTCGTCTATCT
>JAMCVO010000304.1 GCA_023475715.1 Actinomycetota bacterium | reverse complement strand
CTTGTTCTTGATATAATTATGAATTACGAGGAAAGAAAGCACAGGCAAAAGGGCGATAACACAGAGCAGGGTATTACCCTTGAAGAAATTGCCCATGTTGTAGCTGCAGGCTCTGCTCTTACAAAGGTTGGTGCGGATTTTGCACTGCTTACCAAGCTGAGCCGTGTAATTATGCTTGTACCCACAATACTTGTTCTTGATATAATTATGAATTACGAGGAAAGAAAGCACAGGCAAAAGGGCGATAAAGCAGGTCAGAAATCACAATTTCCGATGTTTGTTGCCGGCTTTTTAATTTCAAGTATAATAAGCTCAACCGGCATTATTCCAAAGGAAATTATAACTATCCTCCTGAATATAAGCACAATCTTACTTGCAGGCTCAATGCTTGCTGTGGGAATGAATTTAAAAATTGCAGATATCAGAAAAGCAGGCTTTAAACCGGTATTTCTTGGCGTTTTGGGATTTGCATTTATGTTTGTTTTAACTCCCGTGTTTTTATATCTGTTTGTTTAAATGGTAAGAAAGGAGGGGAATATTTATGGCAGTAGTAAAAATTGACGCAGGTGTCTGCGGCTTTGTTACAACGGTAATTGCAGAGTCCGAGGATATGCAGATGGCGACACTTAAAATTACATCGGAATGTCCCAACTACAAGCCCCTTGAAGAGGAGCTTGTAGAAGAAGAATTATATCAGCTTCCTTAAGTTGCCTGATTGAATCAACCAAGGAATTAAATTCACAACAAAAACAGCCCCCTGCAACCTCTTCAACAGGATTACCTCCCATTCCAAATTATCTACCGTTCGGATAAACCATTACCTTTATACTGCCGCTCTTATTCGTGCGGGCTCTTTCCAAAGCTTCACCTGCTTTTTCAAGCGGATAGTGGTCGGTTATAAGGGCATTAACGTCAGATATGCCTGCTGCAAGAAAGTCTATGCCCTGGGCGTAAGTATTGGAATATCTGAATATTCCATAGATGTCCATTTCCTTGTCTGCAATCATAGGAATGTTCAATGGAACTTCATCCTGGGGTGGAAGGCCGACGATAAGCATCTTTCCTCCGCGTTTCAATACAGACATTGATGCCTGAAGTGTTCTTGGATTTCCTGCTGTTTCAAAGGCTGCATCTACACCTGTATTTGATGTTTCCTTCATAATCTCTGCGACAGCATCAACTTCACGGCCGTTATATACGTGAGTCGCTCCAAGCTTCCTTGCCGCTTCAATACGGATAGGCTCAAGATCAACGGCAAAAATGCGACGGGCGCCGAAGGCCTTTGCCGCAACAATGGTCATTAGACCGACAGGTCCAAGGCCCATAACGGCAACATCCGATGCCGGCTTGAGATTGGCTCTTCTTGCCGCATGGATACCTACAGAGAATGGTTCATTCAGTGAAGCTGCCTCAAAGGAAAGATTATCCGGAATAGGGAATATAAAATCTTCTCTATGTTTGAAATATTGAACAAAGGCACCATCTACAGGAGGCGTGGCGAGAAACCGGACATCGGGGCAGAGGTTATATTTGCCGGTTTTGCATGCTTCGCACCTTCCACAGGTAACTCCGGGCTCAACGGCGACTCTGTCTCCAACTTTGAAACGAGTGACCTTCCCACCGACATCAGCAACTATACCGGCACACTCGTGACCGAGTATAAGGGGTTTTTCAACTATATATCTACCGATACGGCCATGCTCATAGTAGTGAATATCCGAGCCGCAAACACCTACAGCCATAACCTTGACCAATACCTCATCCGGACTTATTTCCGGCAAAGGCAATTCCTTTATAACCACTTCAAAGGGCTTGTTCAAAACAGCTGCAATCATCTTTTCAGGTAATCCATTCTTGTTGTTTGTAGTCATACTATTATCCTCCGTTTCCTTGAAATTTGTATCTGCATTTATGGTTACATCCTTTATCTCCCGGCCTTCCAATAAAAGCTTGAGCTTCCTCTTAACCTCCCCTTCCGTCCTTGCCAGTATATCCCTTATAATGTCATTGCTGCTGGTATTCACCCAGTAAGGCTGCAACTTTTTCTGCTCAACATAGTTCAATATAGACCAGGGGTTATATATTATGGTGTCGTCACCAAATACATATCCGTTGTACCAGTCCTTCACTTCCTTTGTTTTTTCCTCCATGCCGTAATAGTGAAGGATTTCTTCCACTTATACTCTTTAAGTTTTCAAGTGAAATGTCATCCAGTACCTCCTTGATAAACAGGGATTTATCAACAAAATACCCATTCCTTTCTATAAGCATTTTAAAATCATCTATGCCTATCGGTATACCTTTTTTAACCATAACAATTAAACACCCCATTTTTTTATATACATATTATACCCTTTATAGATATTCTAAACAAGAGAGGATAATCCGCAGGGTGCGGCATAG
The DNA here is from genome assembly GCA_023475715.1 of Actinomycetota bacterium. Next base: position 647 of record JAMCVO010000304.1, on the reverse strand, counting down.
AAATATTTTTTTCAATAACTCGTTAACAATTTGGACTTATATTAGTCATTTTTTTCATGTAATATTGAAAGAAAGCAATTATTTTATGGTTTAAATTTTACCGTATTCCAACTTTTTAGAGTAGGAGTTAAGTCTGAATGGACATGGCAACATATGTAATTCATTCTGCTTTGTGCCTTGAAAGGAATGGTTATAAAAATGAAAAATAAATTCAATTTATTACAATTAATACGACGTATTACACAAATTGTATTTTTTGTGTTTTTTACAGGTTATTTCACCCTGGCATTCAGCGGTTTTAAGAGAGCCTATTTAATGTTGCTTCACGGGAATTTCAGTTTAGATAGGCTGCTCCTGTTTTTTACTCCCGCTTTAACGATAATAGTTCTTGCTTTAATATTAGGGAGAATTTTTTGTGGTTGGTTTTGCGCATTTGGTACATTAAACAGTTATATTTTTATGCTTTCCCGAAAAGTTTTTAAAATTAAATTTTCAATAAGCCCTGCCGCCGATTCTGTGCTTAAATATATGAAATATGGCATTTTAGCCTTTATAATATATTTTGCTTGGACATTGAATATTTTTCCTGCAAATTATTACAACCCATGGGATGCTTTTTCACAAACCGGACAAGACTTTCAAGCTAT
>JAMCVO010000446.1 GCA_023475715.1 Actinomycetota bacterium | reverse complement strand
CAACATTTATTGAAAGAATTAAAGTTTCTGTGTAATGTTTTTATAAAAGTTTATGCATGTCAACCGGAAAATATTCCCGAAAGTGTTTCTATGGGTCTTTCAAAAAGGCTAAATGATTTAATCCCTGAAATATGTAATCTGCTGATGAAAGAGATAAACCAGTAATAATTTTTTACAGAAATAATATGAGATGCATGAAAAAAGTGTATTCCATGAATTTTTCTCATAATCCTTTTTGTAATCTTATCTACCTCCATTACCAGTAATGCAATGATAACTGCTACTATGTATAATAGAAGTAACAGCATTAATTGTTTTCTTTTGGCTGATTGCTTTAATTTATTTTTTTAAAGGAGGACCTAAAAGATGATAAATTCAAAAACAATAGAACCCTTCAGGGGCGGACCTGATAAGGAAAGATTGCTTGCAGCGTTTAAGCGAAAACCGGTGGACAGGGTACCTAATTTTGAAATTCTGTATGAAGATAAGCATGTTGAAAAGTTTCTGGGAAAATATGCCGGAAATACGCTGTCATATGGAGGGGACCCGGCTAAAGGTGCAGATGCAGAGCAGGGAAGGCCTATGTTTCCTGATGACTACATAGATTTATGCAATATGATTGGACAGGATGCGATAATGTTTGACGGAGGATTGTGGACACCATTTAAAAGATATGATGAAAAAGGAAACCTTATACCTGCTTATAACAGAAAAATAAAAAACAGAAAGGATTATGAGTCACTGGTGCTTGACTCAGAAGCTAATATAAATAGCACGGTAGGGTATATAAGGGAATACAAGGAAGCAATAAAGCGAAGAAACTCAAAAGTGGGAGTTTCTGTAATTTTTGGCTGCTTAAGTCAAACACTTTATGAATTTGTTGTAGGTATGAATGACTTTATGATGATGGTTTATGAAGACAGGGAACTTGTTGAGGAAATGCTTGAGGCATCATGTATTCATTTTGTAAATCTTTCAAAAGCAATTGTAGCCGAAGGTGTAGACTTCATTTTTCCTGCAGATGATGTAGCCTTTAAAACAGGTCTTTTTATCCCGCCTAAAATCTTTAAGGATATTTGGGTAAAGCGAATGGCAAGAATTTTTGAACCGGCAGTAAATGCAGGGATACCTATAATGTTTCACTCTGACGGCAAGATAGATGACATAGTCGAAGACTTAATTGAAATAGGGTTGGATTGCCTTAATCCCATGGATCCATATGGAGTAGATTACAGGGACTATAAGAAAAAATATGGTTCGAGGCTTTGCCTCTCTGGAAATGTAGACATAGAATTTCCTTTATCAAAAGGAACTCCTGAAGACGTAGATGCTGATGTAAAGGAACACATGGATGTTTTAAAGCCAGGCTACGGTTATGTTGCAACAGTTTCCCATTCAGTTGTAAATTACATAAATTTTGAAAACGTAATTGCATATATAAATGCAATTCATAAATATGGAATATATTAAAATTATCCGGCAAGAAAGGAAAATAAGGGGATGTCAATTCTAAAAGACATATATTCTGCAGTGGCTGCAGGCAATTACAAAGACATAAAAGACCTGGTATTAAAAGCAATAGACGAGGGTATTAGCCTGGACAAAATAATAAACGAATCCCTTTCTGCAGCAATGATTGATGTGGGAGATAAGTTTGGTTCAGGTGAACTGTACATGCCTGATATGCTGCTTGCCGCAAAAGCAATGAAAACTGCAATGGAGGTACTAAAGCCGCTTCTTAAAGGATCTGAGCATATTGCAGAAAAAGGTATTGTTGTTATAGGTACGGTAAAAGGAGATCTGCACGATATAGGAAAAAATCTGGTTATTACTATGGCAGAAGGCCAGGGTTTCAAGGTAATAGATTTAGGTGTAGATGTGGATTACGGCATATTTGTGGATGCAATAAAGCAGTATAAGCCGGACATTGTTGCATTTTCAGGTTTGCTAACTACAACACTATCTAATATTCCGGAGCATATAAAGGCTTTAGAAGATGCCGGATTGAGAAAGTGCGTGAAACTGGCTGTCGGGGGTGCTCCAGTTACACAACATTTTGCCGATATGTATGGTATAGAAATATATGCTCCTGATGCTTCAAGTGCAGCCAAAGAATTTGTCAAAGTTATGGGGACAAAGTAGAGAGTAAGTAGGGTTAAAGCGTTTGGGAGTAAATCTTACCACTGACGGTAAGTTCTCTTCGCATAATTTATTTGTAGCATAAATATATGTAGTATAAACAAAACAACCCCCGGCTCCTTTCTTAAACCGGAGGGTTGTTTTGTTACTTAAGGTAAGCTAATTAGGCGTCCAGCCCATTACTGCTATCTTTCATTTTCAAATAACCTCTTCTGCTTTTGTTTTCATTTTTGTTATTTGCGTCCATATTTATATAAAATTTAGTTTGTAAATACGGTTGTTACTACAATCCTGTCACCGTTATCTACCATTCCAACACCTATATAGTTATAGCCAACCCTTAACATGTTTGCGTTGTGTGAGGAGCTGTTTTGCCATGCGTTAAGAAATGCTTCAGGAGATCCTATACTTGCAGGCATTGCCTGTCCCAGATTTTCTCCACGTATTTTAGAAGTTATTCCGTTTGCCCTCATAAGGTTAAATACGGTTGTTCCTTCCGGGCTGTAATGAGAGAAATAGCCTCTATCCATCATGTCCTGGCTTCTAAGCTTGGCTATGTATGTAAGGGTAGGCTCATATGCTATTGCGTTAAGTCCGCTTGCGGTCCTGTAGCTGTTAATAAGAGCCGCTACTGCATTTTCATAATCGTTAAGGGCAGCCTGCGGCTTTGAGACAGATTCCGTACTAGCCTGCTCCTGGGTGACGCTTGAGCCCTTAACCTCTATGGCAGAGGGGGCCGCTGCTGCCAGACTCATGGATACAACTAAAATCACAACTATTGCTGTTGCTGTGAAAACTATTATATTTTTTAAATTTTTTTTCATTTCTATCTCTCCTGATAACTAAAAAAGCCATCTAACCTCTGTAAATAGAGGCTAAATGGCTTAAAAAACTTTTGCTTTTAAATTATTTTTTTGACAATAAAAAAATAATAGCCGGT
>JAMCVO010000268.1 GCA_023475715.1 Actinomycetota bacterium | reverse complement strand
TAATTATTTTATTAATTGCTCCATATTTATATCCAATTGCCAAAATAGGTCTTTTAGCCCCAATATATTCAAAAATCTTTCCAGTAAGAACATCCTTTGCTAAGTAATGGTTCCATTCCAATAATAAAAGGACGGAAGATTCTTTTTGTATTTTAACACTTTCTTTAAAAGGAATATATTTATTTATTTTTATCATATTATTTAAGTTATACTTTTTAATTAACGGTTCTAGAAAATTCAATGAATCACCGCCAAAAAATCTAACTTCTAATGAATTAGTTGATATTTTATTTTCATTTAAAAGTTCTCTTAATGCAAGAAAAAGAATAGCAGGATCGCGTTTTTCAGGATATATATTGCCAGTATATGTGATAGTAAATTTTTGATGTATATTTAGTTCTTATGGTCCATCTTCTTCGTCAAAACCATTTGGAATTATTTCTACCCTTTTATGGTGTAGTCCGGACAGGTATTTGCCTAAACCTTCAGATACTGTTATAAGTAAAGTGCTATTTTTTAAGATATTTTTTTCAATAGATCTTTCAAATAAATTTAAGGGGAAAATAGATTTAACATAGGGATTCATTGACCAAAGGTCTCTAAAATCAGCAACCCATGGTAATTCAGTTTCTTTTTGCAATTTTGAGGCAATTAAATGTGAAGTAGATGGACCATAAGAACTAAATATTAAATCTATACCATTAGATATAATTTTATGGCATTCTTTGACAGCGTAAAAATACCACCCTATGGGGTCTTGGATAAGAGGTTGAAAAATAGCAAGGGAATAAATAGGCTCTGCTAATTTTATAATTTTATAGATAAGGCCTTTACACTTAAGGTTTAATAAAGAAAAAGAGTTATTATCTGAGTCTATATTTTTCTTAGCGCTTAATGAGTCGTATATATGGGGGGCAATACTAAAATAAGGCAATTCAATGATATTTGATATATTTACCTCAATTGGTAATGTATGATTAGATATACTTCCAGATATACTTGCCTTAGAGGATGTGATTATTATAGGTTCCCAGCCATAATCTGGTAAATATTTTGCGAACTTCCCTAATCTTATGGCACCTATATTGTTCTCAGGGGGGAAATAAAAAGAAATAATAAGTACACGTTTTTTTTTCTTTATCACCTTGTAAAATCTACCCCTTTAAAAAGAAAGATTATGTTCATAAAGATTAACTGCCTCTTTAATATTTGTTATATAATATGGGGAAAGAATTTGTAAAATCTCATTATAAACATTTTCCCATTCTGGCCACAGTTCATGATCAAAAAAAGTATTATGCCATAGCAAAACAAAAACACCATGATATTGTTTTATAATTTCTGTGTAATGGGAAAAAATCTTAAGCCCTTGCTCAGGTGTAAGTTTTCGGTAAAAGGCAAGTGTACCATCCATTATCGTTAAAGGTACTTCCCACAAGTTAATTACATTATTTCTAAGTAAATCAAACGGTTTGAATGGATGACATAATCCCGCTCTAAATCCTTCATGATCGGCAAAACATAAAGTAGTATCATAAATAATACCGCATTTTTCCTGGCATAACCAGGTATCCGGCGTTTTCCAACGCAAAAAATGTTGCCGGCAACCAAGGTTTTTAGTGTTTAAAATCCCTTCGAGTTTTTCTTTTTGTTTTTTCATTAGTTTCCAATTGTTAAAACTATAATATCCAGCATGAAGACCAATTTCTGAGCCTGAGTCGTTAATTTTGTGTAAGGTGTTTTTTAAATCTTTACTGGTCAGGATGTAGTCTCCGCCACTATAATCTAGTTCAGGTAAAAAATAAAAGGAAGAGACAGCATTATATTTTTTTTCTATTCCGAGTAAATAATCGAACGTATTAAAAGGATCTGCTTTTAAGCCAAGGAGAACCTTGGTATAATCAATCATCCGATTTGCTGCTTTTTTAAGTTGGTGCTGTTTTAAAAACATTCCTCCAATAGTCATTGCTTCCGAAAAAAAATGGTACTTTTTAAATGCATCAACATCATGGGTCAGGCAAGCAACGAATTCCTTTCCTTTCCATGGCTGTTTGTGCTTCTGGTAGATGCCTAATTTTTTAAGGCAGTTCCAGAGCAGTTCAAAATACTCGTTAACTAGAGGTCTGTGCAAGAAGTTTTCTTTATAAGCCAGACTGGCTTTAGCAGGGAATCTTTCATGTTCGTCCAAAATGATTTTATCTTTTATTACCACTTCTTCGTAGCGGGTAACCAAAAAGAAGGAGGAAGCAATAAAATCAATATTTGTTTCAATGTGATTATCGTTAAAATACAAAAAGGGTTCTTTACGATCATGACAGCCTGTGTAAATTACAGGAAGATCGTGGTAGCGGGGTAACGGGGTGGTGGGGAGTGATTGTTCGGTAAGATAGTCGTTGCCCCAAAAATTTGAACTGTAGATATGGACCTGAGAACTACTCCATAATGGTTTTTGCCTGCCGTAGGATAAGAGTACCTTCTCTGTACGAGTATTTGTCACAGGTAATTCTTGATAAGGGGTAATATTTAAAGAAACCCTGTATATTTGGGCAAAAAGCTGAAAAATGTAGCTTACCTGCGGTGCTATTTTTTCATCTTCGTAGGCGGCTAGGATCATTTTTTTCCCCTTGTTCAAATTCCCATAAATTCTATTTACACAATTTGGCTTGGGATTTATCAAAATATCACTGCCCGGAAAATAATATCTTAAGAAATTTCTTGGCATTTCGGAATGTCGCAAGACCGCCCTGAATGACATCTATCCCCGGCTTTGTCCAGCTTACAGTGTAATAGGGTGTCAACCGGCTGCCGAACTTACGAAAAAACTGTTCTATTTGGGGGACCATGGAGCCCTCAAAGTCGAATTCATCTAAGCCCAGTTCGTTTTTCGTAAACCTGATGGCTTCCCACATGGCCAGGGCCGAACCTCCGTGGTGGCTTTGTTCGGGATCATAGCCTCCAAGCAGGTAATAGCATCTTTTTTCGTCCCAAATGATGTAGACTCCAGCGATTGCTTCCCCCTGAGCGTTGCGGGTGACAAAGGCACGGCAGCGCCCGGCCTTTTCCAGGGCAGTGATATTTT
>JAMCVO010000261.1 GCA_023475715.1 Actinomycetota bacterium | reverse complement strand
TAATAAATTTTTGACTGCAGTATTTTGTTTTTAATTATATTTATATATTTAAATATATAATTACTTTAAAGTCAATGATGATTTTTATAAGGATACTTTCAAACCTGATATTTAATAGTAAAAGACGGGGATAATGCAGCATGGAACAATGAAGTCAGATGTTCACGCATTAATACAAGCAGTTCGTATTTGATGATTGGCAGCAGATATTACCAGTCTTTTTCATCGGGGAAAATATTCAGATATCTGATGGCTTTTCTTGGGACTGTCATCATTAGTGCAACTGTATCTCGCCATTTGAGATAATGAGCTGTTTCTTTGTGCTGAGCAGCAGCGTTGTTATCTCTGTAAACTTCTATCAGTAAAAAACTGGAAGGGTCTTCTTCCTGTTGCATAACATCAAATCTTAAAATTCCAGGTTCTTTAATGCTGTTTTGAGCATTTTCCCTGGTTGCTTTTTTGAAATCATTCACCATGTCAGGTTTAACATTAGCAAAAACGTGCACTATGACCATTTTTATTACTTTCAAACTTTGAGAAATATTTTCTTTTTATATAAGAAGTAAAGGAAAAACCATTTTAATGTGACAAGGCAAATTAAAGAGAATATATCCTGAGCAGGCCCCAGGTAACCTACAAATCCATGTATGGCTATATTGACAATAATTCCAAAATCAAAAAGTCCCTGAACAATATATATCGTAATTGCATTCATCCCTATAACCACAAAAGGAAAAGCCCATCTCTTATATCCCCTATAATCAATAAGCCAGTAAAACAAACCCATTAAAAGAAGGCTGCACCCTGATGAAACCAGCACAAAGGAACTTGTCCATAAAATTTTATTTACGGGAAATGAAAAATTCCATAAGACTCCAAGCATCAATGAAATAACTGCACTTATAAATATCCATTTTAGTTTAAAAATCTGAGTTTTATTGGATTTCAGCAACCGGCCTGTTAAAACTCCGGAAAAAGTTGTTGCTAAAGCAGGTATAGTACTAAGCAGTCCTTCGTTATCTCCAAACTTGTAATATAAACGTCCGGGAACTAAAAGACGGTCTATATAACCCGCTAAATTTCCTTCACGTGACAGATATTCACCTGCGGCAAAACCTGGAACAGGTACAAATCTTATAACCAGCCAGTATCCAATCAAAATTACTGCAATAATAATTCCTATTGCCAGAGATTGATATCTGGAATGAACATGCAAAACTATAGCTGCAGCAATTAAATAACAAATGGCAATACGCTGCAGCACCCCAGGCCATCTCATAGCTGAAAAATTAAAATCAAGAAATCCGTTTATACATAATCCGAGAAAAAATAATACAACTGTTCTGATTATTATTCTTGGATAAGCACTCTTAAAATTAATCCTGCCTCCACTATGATACTTAGCGAGCGAAAATGGTATTGTCAGACCTACAATGAAAAGGAATAAAGGGAAGATTAAATCATAAAATGTAAAACCACTCCAGTTTGAATGACGAAATTGCAATGCCAATCTCATGGCCCAGTTGGATTTACTGAGTACCAGAAAAGCAATTGCCAATTCAGAACTTCCCATTATCCAGAACATGTCAAATCCTCTAAGAGCATCAACTGAAAGTATCCGACCCGAATGAGAATTTTTATTGGCATCAACCATAATTTTACCTAAGTAAGTTATCATAATAATCTTTAAAAAAACAGTGAATGTAATTATAACTTCACCATCTTTAAATATAAATATATTTTAATTAAATATCATTAAAAAGATATTACCAAGCAGCTGATTTGATAATTCCCCAATAAAATTAGTTAAACAGATTTTATTGAAAATAGATTAAAGAAGCCTAGGTATAAATTAAAGAACGGTATTATATAAATTTCAGTAATATATTATTATTAGTATCTTGTAATGAACAATACTTTGTGATATTCTTAACCATACAATCGGAGAGAAAGGATTTTGATATATGAATATACAATTCAAGAAAGGAGTTCTGGAATTATGCGTTCTTTCATTGCTCATAAAACAAAACAGGTACGGATACGATCTTGTAAATGAAATTTCCAAGAGTATTGAAATTTCTGAGGGTACAATTTATCCGCTTTTAAGAAGACTAAAAAATGTCGGGTATGTAACTACATATTTACAGGAATCACAAGAAGGTGCACCCCGCAAGTATTACAAGCTGACATCTTCCGGGGAAAAGATAACGGAAGAGATGAAAAAAGACTGGGATGATTTTGTGGAAAAAGTAAACAATCTTCTTGAAGGTGGTGATATCAATGAATAAAACACAATACCTGGAAAAATTGCAAAAAAGTTTAAAATCACTTCCGGAAGAAGAAAGGGAAGATATTCTGAACGACTTTAAAGAATATTTTGAGATTGGAATAGAAAGAGGCAGACCGGAAGAGGAATTATCCATAGCACTGGGAAATCCAAAAACTCTTGCAAGACAGATAATGCTTGAATCATATATCAAGAAAGCCGAGGAAACTAAAAGTGCTGCTCATATTATAAGAGCAATCTTTACATCTGTTGGTTTAAGTTTTTTTAACATTATTTTCATACTGCCGGTTTTTCTTGTTGTTTTCAGTATACTTGTTTCCTTGTTTGCAGTTTCTGTTTCTTTAGGTGCAGCAGGAATTACTGGTACTGTAGGAAGTTTCTTTTATCCCTTATATTCTCAATATGTAGCTTTTAATGTTAACATCGCATCCATGATATTTGCATTCATTGGTATCGGATCTGCGGGTATTTTATTTTTTGTTGGAAATATTTATCTTTCAAAGCTTATTTTCAGATTTACAGTTAAGTATCTAAAATTCAATTTGAGTGTCATCAGGGGAAGGAGGTCCCAGGATGAAGTTTAATGTTAAAAGATTTGCGATAATCATGGTCTGCATAGTTTTCGGATCCTTTCTGATATCAGGAACTCTGTTTTACATAACCGGCGGCATAAAAACCGGTTTAGCTGTCACTGAACAGATTAAAACTGATAAAGTTTTTGATACTTCCGGAATTAATAAAATAGTCATTAATACTGTCAGCACTGATGTAAAAATTATACCGGCAGAAGATAA
>JAMCVO010000691.1 GCA_023475715.1 Actinomycetota bacterium | reverse complement strand
TGTAACATTTTTTGGTGATGGTGCGCTTGGAACAGGAGCAATCCATGAAGCAATGAATATGGCGGCAATAATGAATTTACCTGTAATATTTATTTGTGAAAATAATCAATATGCTGTTTCTCTTTCAGTTAAAGATTCCTGTCCCTTAAAAAAATTAAGCGACAGAGCCAAATCATATTCCATGTATGGAGTTACTATTGATGGAATGGATGTTGAAAAAGTTTACAATGCTGCCGAGAATGCAATTGAGAAAGCCAGGAATGGTAAAGGGCCCTCATTTATTGAATGCAGGACTTATCGTTTTTATGATCATTCTATTGGTGTTGAAAAGTTGGGACTGCAATATAGAACAGATGAAGAAATAAAATATTGGCAAAATAAAGATCCAATAAAATTGTGGAAAAATAAATTAATAAAAAAACAATCTTATAACGAAAGAGAATTAAGAGAGATTGATAACAAGGTTGAAGAAATAATAGTTCATGCGATAAAATTCGCCCGTGATAGCAGTTTTCCATTGCCTGAAGATGCTTTGGATGATATGTATTCAAAAAATTATGACGGTTTGCCTGTACCGGGATGGGTGAAAATTAAGAATTAATTTTTTAAAAGGATTAGGGAGCAAATTAAATGAAAAAAATTATAATTCCTAAAATGGGAATGGCAACCACTGAGGTTGATATTTTAACATGGAAAGTAAAAGAAGGCGACCATATTAAACCAGGTGATGCCATTGTTGACATTGAATCTGAAAAGGCCAATGTAACCATAGAATCAGAATTCAGCGGAGTTATTACCAGAATATTTTATAAAGATGGAGACACTGTACCTGTTGGTGAAGCAATTTGTGAGGTTGATGAATCTAAATAATTTAAGGAGAGTGTTAAATGCAACTGGAAAATAAAGTAGCTCTAATTACTGGTAGCGCCCAGGGTCTTGGAATGGCAATGGCGTGGGGAATGGCTAAAGAAGGTGCAAAAATTATAATAACTGATATTAATTCAGAAAAAGGTAAAACTACTGCAGAAGAATTGAAGGAGTCAGGTTATTTTGCTGAATTTGTATATTGTAATGTTTTGCAAAAAAGAGATGTAGAATTTTTAATAAGTGAATCAATAAAAATTTTTAACAAAATAGATATATTAGTAAATAATGCAGGCCTGGCAAAAATTGGTGCAATAGATGCAATAAAAGAAGAAGATTGGGATATTTGTATAGGTGTTGATGTTAAAGGAGTTTTTTTATGCACACAAGAAGTTGTAAAAGTAATGAAAAAACAAAATAGTGGCTGCATTATAAACATAAGTTCAATACATGGTCTGCAGGGAATGCCGGAAAGAGGACCTTATTCTGTTGCCAAAGCAGGGGTTGTTAACTTTACAGCAACTTTAGCTGCTGAGTTAGGTAGGTGGAATATCAGAGTTAATTGTATAGCTCCAGGTTTTAACAGAACGCAAGGATTTGAAGAACAGGTAGCTAAAGGTACAGTTAAACCAGAAGAATTAGAATCCCGCATACCATTAGGCAGGATTGGACAGCCTGAAGATATTGCCGATGCAGTAATATTTTTGGCATCTGATAAATCAAAGTATATTACTGGTGTTACCATTCCTGTAGATGGCGGGTGGCTCGCAGATGGAGGAAGAGGGATGGCAAGACCGTCTGAAAATAAAACTTAAATTTATTTCATAGGAGTAATATCATGAATAAGAATTTAGCCATTTATTATATGGAAAAATTTAACCTGGATGCATTAGTGGCTACCCAACCAGTAAGTCTGAGATATTTTTGTGGCTTTGATTGCTGGTTCACTAACTGGTTGCAGGAATGGATGGGAAAGCCTGGTGCTTCAAATAGCAATGCACCACTATTTTGTATATTTACAAGGAGTAATGAAACAATTTTAATTGTTCCAGCTGTAGTAGCTCCTTTTGCCATTGATACAGATATTAATGAAGCAAGATTTTTTGGGAGCGTTCCTCCTGTTCAAAAGTCAAACCTGGGACAGAAAGATTTGTCTTTTCCTGAAAACGAATTGAATGAATTTGATAAAAGCCAGTTAAAAATATTAGGCAGTGATATTTTTGCAGATCCGGTTTCGGCATTAGAAAATATAATTAAAGAAAATGGTTTGGAGAATTCAAATCTTGGATTTGAGTTAAGAGAGTTTAACGAAAGTGTATTTGGTAAAATTTCAGAGAATTTAAAAGGTTGTTCATTTAAAGACTGCACTGAAATAATAAGGTTAACTAGAATGATTAAAACCGGTGAGGAAATTTTACTGCTATCTAAAAGTGCTGAATTAAATGAACTTGCTTTGCAGGAATCAGCCAGAAGTATCAGGGCAAATACTACTTTTAGAGAAGCTTTCAATAAATTTAAAGATATAGTTGAATCAAAAGGTGGTATTGCTGAGCATTATATTTTTTCTTCTTATGGATGTGGGGTAAGCGATAATAAAGAATATTTATTTGGGAAAAACCAGTTTATATTGCTTGACTGTGGTGCTTATTTATCAAATTATATTTCTGATGCCGGGACCACTGTGTTTTTGGATAATATAAATAAAAAATATTTAGAAATTTTTAATAGACTTAATGAGGGTCTTATTATAGGTTTGGACAGTTTAAAAGTAGGAGTGCAATGCTCTAAAGTAAATAACATTGTAATTGAATATTTGGATAAGCACGATATACGTAAGACTGATACTCATGGACATGGTATTGGACTCCAACCAAGCGAATATCCTATCATATCCAGCACTGTACCAAATTTTATCTATCACAATGGTTTTGAGGAAAGCAGTTCAGATTTTAAATTAGAAGAGAACATGGTTATAGCTTTAGAATTGCCATACTATATTTATGGACAGGGCTCTTATATTGTAGAAGTAAGCGCAATAGTTACAAAAAACGGTTATCAACTTTTAATTCCACAGGAAAGAAAAACACCAATTATGAATTATTAATTGAATAGTTTTGCTGTTTTGTTTTATTTGAAGGAGTTTTTGGATGGATAATGGAAGCGGTATTATTCCAAAAGTCTATGTTGGAGATTTAATAAGACCCTCATTAAGTCTATT
>JAMCVO010000237.1 GCA_023475715.1 Actinomycetota bacterium | reverse complement strand
GGAATTGTCTGAGAAGCTATAAGCAACGGGTATAAAACTTTTTTAACCGGTGATATCGAATCCATTGCCAAAGCTGCAATAATTGAAATAACTATCGCAATAGCAAAACCTAAAACTGTTTCGTATAAAGTGATTAAAATATGAATTCCCATTGAAGGAAAATTAATAAATAAACTGTAAATTATCATGGTGGGGGACGGTAAAATAAAGGCAGGTACCGCTCCAAATCTGGACAAGCCCTCCCAAACCAGCAGCAATACAATAAAAAATATTGCCGGATAAATTATATTGGTAGTATTTTTAATTTTTTTCATATAAATCACAGACTCTTATAAATATTTACAACTCTTTTATTATTAGCAATATTCCTTCACTGATTTCAATTCTGGCTTTACTGCCGATAAATGCGTTGCTTAAACCTCTGACAGGACTGAAAAGTAACTTTTCATTTTTAAGCCTGTATTTCAATCCGCTTGTTCTTATAAAATTTGTACAGGGGCTGAGCGAAAAAAGCGACACCGTTTTTCCTGCTGCTCCGGTAATCTGACAGGATTTTTTTGTAACAAAAATTTCACTATCTTCTGTCAGGATTCTTATATCTGAGTTTTCTGCAGAAGGGGAAGCAAGGAGAAAAATATTTGCAAGGGTATGATCGACCCTGTCGCCGACTGCTCCAACAATTAAGATTTTTTTTGTTCCTAATCCTACCGCATAATCAACTGCAAGCTGGGTGTCACTCTCATCTTTTTCAGGCACTGAATTAATAAATTTTATCGGCTTTTTAACGGATGTGATGCTCTCGATTGCTTTAATGGTAATGCTGTCCATGTCTCCTATGACTATGTCAGGCATGAACTTCATATTAAAGCAGTTTTTGGCACCACCGTCAGCCGCAATTACCAGGGTATTTCCATTTCTGTCAAATTTATAATCCTGCTTCAGCCTTTTGCATATCAACCTGTAATCCTTAATGACACCATTGGATACGATGACAATGTTTTTGAATTTTGTTTGCATAATAGACCTTTCATTATGGGTCAAAATTAAATGAACAAAAACTTTTTATTTACATAAAAAAAACTACTAATCTGATATACAAATACGCACATAAAGATTAGTAGTTAATAATAGTTTATTGTATTAATTATTATCCCTACGCTAGTATTATCTAGATCAGGTTAAATGGGTCGGCAGTGTGAGTTTGCCCTCTCAGCCTCTTGGCTCCCCTGACTTCATTTATTATTTAATTTTCAAAGAATTTTCCTTATAATATAGTCTGGCTTTAAATGGAAACCTTTTAACCATATTATTTGAAATTATGATAACATAAGTAATTTGCATTATCAATATTGGATTGATGCAGTTTGGATTGATGTAGTAAATTTTAAAGCCGGGTTTTGTTATGAAATTAAATGACAGAAAAAAAGAAATATTAAAAGAAGTTATCGGCAGATTCATAAAAAAAGCTGAACCTGTTTCTTCTCAGGCAATTGTCGAATATTGTGATCTTGATTTGAGTTCTGCAACAATAAGAAAAGAAATGGCTGAACTGGAAGAGATGGGATATCTGATGCATCCACATATATCAGCAGGAAGAATTCCTTCAGATAAAGGCTATAGATTTTTTGTCGATAGCTTTGTAAAGGATAGCAATAAGATAGATATTCATTCAGTTGACGATATTTCCTCCATTGATATCAAGGTTGAAAAAGATATGGAACTGGAGACTATATTGCAGCTATCCTCCCAGCAGCTTGCAAAAATAACTAACTATCTGGCAATGATAGTAGCTCCGGCAATTTATCAGAGCAAGTTCAAGCATATCGAAGTATTGAAATTTTATGAAAATAATTTTCTTCTTGTTTTAATTACTGATACAGGCAGGGTATTTAAGGGAAGCTTTACTGTTGAAGGTACGTACAACAGCCTCGATTTGCAGAGTGTTTCCAATATTTTAAACTCACATTTTAGAGATAAGGATATTGCAGGTATTGATTTTAAGGAAATGAACATTTCTAAAAACTATACGTACCTGAGGCCGCTTATAAAGAAAATTATTGAGGTCATTGAAAGTTGTGCTCAGGAGAATATACTTTACAACAGGATATTTGTTCATGGCGCTGCTTCAGTTTTGAATCAGCCTGAATTTATCGATCTGAAGAAAATTCAAAGAATACTAAGCGTTATTGAAAATGAATATCTGCTTATGAAACTGTTGCTAAATCTTTCCATAGATGATGAATTCATAGTTAAAATAGGTTCCGAGATTTTTGAAGATGGCCCGGATGACCTGAGCCTGGTTGCATCAAGATATAAGATTTATGGCCACTCAACCGGAACGATTGGTGTCCTGGGACCAAAGAGAATGGACTATTATAAAGTTATAAATGTACTTAATATTTTTATTGAAAACTTAAAGAAAATTTTTTGAGGTGATTTATTTTGGCTTCGCAAAAAAGAGATTATTATGAAGTTTTGGGGATTTCAAAAGGTTGCACTATGACGGAAATAAAACAGTCATACAGAAAGCTTGCAAGACAGTACCATCCGGACGTGAATAACGGCCACCCGGAAGCTGAAGAAAAATTCAAGGAAATATCCGAAGCTTATGCTGTGTTGAGCAATGAAGAAAAAAGAAGACAGTATGACCAGTTTGGCTTTAACAGGAATTTGTTTGAAGATATCAATTTTGACAGTGTCTTTTCGGAATTTGGATTCGGTGATATTTTCAACATGTTTTTTAACGGCGGTTTTAATGGGGGCTTTTCAACCAGAACAAGAGGCAGAAGGCAGAACAGAGGTTCGGATATTTCGGCGGAAACTGAGATTGAGTTCAAGGAAGCTGCTTTTGGAATAAAAAAAGAGCTGGAATATTCGGTTGATTCCATATGCGACGGGTGTAACGGTAAAGGCAGCATAAGTGAAGGCGGGATAGTGACCTGCAGTGTCTGCCATGGCAGCGGTCAGGTAAGAGTCAGACGTGATACTTTTATCGGAAGCATAATCACCACGGTAATCTGTGAATCTTGCAATGGGACAGGTAATATAATAAAATCGCCTCTTCTGTAGCCATTCAATGCAACA
>JAMCVO010000751.1 GCA_023475715.1 Actinomycetota bacterium | reverse complement strand
TATTGAGGCCCGGGTTGGACTCTTGGGAACTGTCCTGGGAAAGATGCGCTATATTGGAAAGAACTTGGTAAGGTTGCTAGAGGGGGGAGGGGTAACTAGTTATTTCAATAACAAAGCTTTTCAAATATAACGAAATACTATAAAAACAATTACGTAAAGGAGTATAAAACGAATTCAATGGAAAATATGACTTCAAAAGAAAGATTATCCCGTGTTTTTAATGGCTTACAACCGGACAGGACACCTATACTTGGTGGTTGGATCAGATATAATGACCATATTATAAGACTGGCTAATGCTTCAATTGATGAATATAAATCTAATCCTATTGAAGTATCAATAAAAGCATATCAAAACATTAAGGCGGACGGCTTAATCGGACTTACGATCCCTACCAATATTGATGGTTACAGGTCTATAGATCACGAGAATTATACAAGGTCAGAGATGATGACCTTTGAGGAATGTATCGAACAAATAGACCTTATCCCCTCACCAGAACAAATTGAGACTTCGTTCGATTTTGAATCTGAATATCAGGAATTCAGAGAATCACTTTTAAAAATGCAAGGTATTTGTGGTGAAATGTTGTATATGCCCGGACAATGGGAAGCCGGTGCAAAAGTTACGTGGTTTAGTGATTTCGGATACGTAAACTACTTTTTAATTGTTGGCGGGTATAAGGAAAAAGCGATAAAGCTTATGGAGGTAGGAGGAGCATACGGCAGGAATAGATCGAGAATTATAGCGCGTGCAGTGAAGGATGGAATTTTTCCAAAAGCGGTTTTACTTGGGCAGGACATATGTTCACAAAGGGGACCAATGATAAGTCCGGATTTTCTTGAAAAATATTACGCCCCTCAGTTGAGGTATGGATTAGAGCCTTTGCTGGAGGTTGGATGCAAATCAGTGTGGCACTGCGACGGAGATAATCGGCTTATTCTGGACATGTTGCTCGATTGTGGAATACAGGGTTTTCAGGGATTCCAGT
The DNA here is from genome assembly GCA_023475715.1 of Actinomycetota bacterium. The sequence continues at coordinate 2,098 of JAMCVO010000751.1, read as the reverse complement.
CGGAATGTGGTATGGATTTAGAATCAATTATAACAAAAAAAACGCGGGGAGGAAGCCCCTTGTTGATATTCGGTCCAATCTCTGTTACAACAGAACTTCCAGTATGTACTCCGGAAGAAATCAAATGCAAAGTTAGACATGCAGTAGAAGTGTGCAGAGGGAATGCGAGTCTTGTCTTGTTTACATCGAACACTATTAGTCCGGATGTTCCTATTGAAAACATTAGAGCAATGTATGAAGCAGTAAATGAAGGGATATAAACCCTTTATTTTTTAGTGTTACAACATATAAGTATAGGATGTATTGTGTCCTTTCGGCAAGCATGCATGGATTGAATCCTAAAGTGCGCTAACATAGGTTATTAAAAAAAACGAAAGGATAACCGATGGAAGAAAAAACACAAAGCATTCAACCAACTCTTGAAGAAGTAAAAGACCAGCTTGAAAGCTGGCGAAAAAACAAAATAAACCACCGGCAGCCACAGCCAATTCCTAAAAAGCTGTAGCTGGCCCTCCCATATAGATGTGTGACGAATTGTCTTGCAACATCCCAAAAGACTTTGAGACTATCCTTTCCAATTGTATTGTTCACACCAAACGTCGCTTTATTGAAGTAAATGAGTATAAATGGGAAGGTTATATCTGGGATGAGTCTTTTACATACTTACATGATAGGGATTGTGTATTTAAATTTACAGCTCATTACGGCAATGGAGTAGAGATTGAAGATGAGGTAACAGTTTATATTGTAAGGGATTTTTACTGGGAACTTCACAGGGAGGATTTTTAAAAATGGTCATATTGTTGATAAAACAACAATATGATATATTTTATATGAGAGTTAAAAGAAAAATTTTTAGATAAAATATTAAGAAAAGAGTAGTAGCAAGTAATTCAAATGGTCCAGGAAATTAATAAAATAATTAGAATTTATGATAAGGAAAAGAAGTCTGAAAGAAAATCAAATCTGCAATATGTATTTATAAAAGAAGGTATGCTTAAGGACAATAGGTTTTCATCCCGTTTTGTGCCTTAAGCGAAGCGAAAGGAATGGTTATAATAATGATGAAATCTTTTTTGATGTTTACGAATTAATATTAGCGAAATTAGACGATGAGTTATTGGTAAAAGAACCTTAATTTTATATAATACAGTAAAATACCATTTTATAAATATTTGCTATGAATAAAGAAGAAAAAGTAGCTTGTTATGTCAGGATGACTGATGCTACTAAACTGGATATTTACATACACTATAATTTCAATGAGTTAGTAGCCGGTAATATTGATAAAATTAGGCATCGCTGGGCGAATGGCGGAATTGGCAGACGCGCTAGGTTCAGGGTCTAGTGTTCGCAAGGACTTGGGGGTTCAAATCCCCCTTCGCCCACCATATAAAAAATACTGAAAGGCAATTTTTTGGAACGAAGAGGCAGGAAAGAAGCAGTAATAATCTTAATCTTGATGATAATCATAGCCATTGTAATAGCAAGCTGGCTTACAGGTCTCTGGAGTTGTGATAAAGGCAGGAGCGATCTGACAGAAAAGGAAAAATTAAGTATTGCAGATTATATTAATTCTATTTCAGTACTAATACAACATTCTAATAAAGTATCGGTAAATTTTTTTTCGACCTTAAATAAAGCCAAGGATATCTCCAAGGAGGAACTGGAAGCAGATTTAAGCAAAGATCTTGAAGAAAGCAAAGTAATCATGGAAAACAGTATCGAAATAAATCCGCCTGATTTTTTTGATGTTTCACATGGATACCTAAATCTTGTGTTCCGAACCAGAAATAAAGCTTATGAAGAATTCAAACCAGCAATTTCAAATATATTTCAGGATACCGATGTTGAAAACTCGACTACACAAATAGTAAATTCTTTCATTAATATGTATTTAAGCGATGAAATATATAAATATTTTCAGGAAGAATTAAAAAAATCAGGTGAAAAACTCGGAGTCAATAACCTGACCATAATCGATTCCTTAACTCTGCAGGACAGAAACCTGATAAATATTCAGAATGTAAATAACCTACTCTCCGAAATTATAACAGTTACAAATACGGCACAAAGAAGAGGAATTGCAATTTCAAAT
>JAMCVO010000132.1 GCA_023475715.1 Actinomycetota bacterium | reverse complement strand
TAATTAAGAAATCAATGAAAAAGACTAAGAGGGTTATTAAAATTAAATAAAAGTAGGATTTTTTAAGAATTTTGGTCATTCTTTTGGCAATATAGGATAAATTGGAAACAAAATAAAGTCGGCAATAGATAAGCAAACAAGTAATTAAGCAGATGAAAGATATATAAAGGTTTTCCTTGGGAAAAATTATCATCAATAAGCGGTAAGGGTATAGGTGTAAATTCCTCCCTTATAACTTTGAATCCCGGTTCAATTGCTAGATTCCTAAATGTTTTCAATGTAAATAATTTCAAATGGGTTTTATCAAGTATGCCTTTCTCTTGATAATCAAACTTTCCAAACAGTAATCGCAACCTGATGTATAGATTAGCAATATTAACTGTTGAAATTATTAGCACCCCCCCCTTTTTTAAAAGTGGTTTTAGAGAAGATACTGTTTTTAAGGGGTTTTTTAAATGTTCTGCCACATCAGCTAATATTATGACGTCAAAGAATTTTGGTGGATATGGGATTTTGTCAACATCCAGATCAACAATTTTTACTTGCCTGTAATATTTTGATGCTATCTTTGCATCAGTTTTGCTTATGTCTATGCCGTAGAATGTAAAGTTAGGGCCTGAAAACTTTTCTCCGACATATCCTTTTGAACAGCCTACATCCAAGATATTAAGTTTTGAATGCGGATTGATTGAGTTAAGATACTTAATAATTCTCATATGACTACTAAAGTTGTCGTGTTTAAAAATATAATGACTCATTTTGAATAAATTTATTGATACGTTATTGTATCAAGTTTTGCAAATATTTGGCTAGGGGAGATTTACATTTGCTAGCTTAATTCAAATTAATTAAATTTCCCCATAAAATATATCCTTTATCAGAAGGATGAAACCAATCGGAAGAATAAAGTTGAGAACCTTTCTTGAAATAATTCTTGGTAGAGGAGTACAAATCGAAGTATTTTACTGCCTTTTTGCCGGCTAATTCTTCTATAAAGCGATTAAATTTTTTTATCCTAAAATCCATTAACAAATTATACGGAGGAAAAGTCATATAAGCAGATATTAGGTAAGGGATATTTATAATTAGAATTTGTGCATTTGTACTTTTCTTTAACCTATCAATAATATTCTCAAGAAATTCTTTAAATCTCTTTATATTTGCACAATTATGTGCATCATTGGTGCCGATTAATATTGTAATAAAGTTAGGTTTCTTCCTTATAGCTTGAGGTAACTGTTTATACAGAAGATCATCTATGTTTGCTCCGCATACAGCGAGATTTGTAGTCTCTACCTTTTTGTATTTATTTAATAACTTTTGGCTAAGAATATAAGGAAAAGTTCCTTGATGATTACTGGCTCCAAAACCATAAGTTAGACTGTCTCCTAAGGCGACATACCTAATACTTTTTTTACCCTTACCATTCTTTAAAGTGTATTTTCTTTGTATATCAGACCTAATATTTTTGCTTAGACGATAACCATAAATATATATATACAGTCTTCGAAGTAAGTTCTTTATAATGGATTTCATAGTAGATCTCTAAATAATACCACTTTACTTTTAGTTTAATCGTTATCTTGTAGAAAAAAAGTGTTAAGATTGATAGCAATAAATGAGAAATTTTTGATCACAGGTGGAGCAGGTTTTAAGAGCGTCAGCTTTTAGAACCGGCATGATAGAAATATATGAAGATTCTAATTACAGGTGGCGCTGGTTTTATTGGCATAAATACAACAGAATATTTTTTGAAAAGGAGTGATGTTAATCTCAGTTGGTTAAAAAACTTTTCCTACTTGTATTTATGGACTTCATCAATTTGGAATGGAAGATCAAGGTTGAATAGTTTGGTTTTTGACTGCTTTATCAATTCCTTTAAGATAGAACCTGAAAAAAGATGGAATTTTCATACGTCATTGTAAAAACTAAAAGATATGTTGTATATTTACTTTAAATTTTAAACTAGGATTATGAAAAGAAAGAAAATTTTTATAGTTATGCCAGCTTATAATGCTGAACGTACGATATCGGTTGTGATGGCTAGAATCCCAGCCCAAATATGGAAAAAAATAAATCAACTGATAATAGTTAATGATGGCAGTAAAGACTCAACAATAAAACTTACAAAACAATTAAAGAAAAAATATAGTAAGATTTACTTAATAGATAAATCACAAAACGAAGGATACGCTAAGGCTCAAAAGACTGCTTTCAAATATGCCCTTAAAAAAGGGGCAGAGATCATAGTCTTGCTCCATAGTGACGGTCAGTACGCCCCGGAAGAAATGCCGGACTTGCTTAAACCTTTGGAAGATGACAAAGCTGATATTGTGCAAGGATCAAGGATACTTGCAGGAGGAGCTCTTAGCGGGTCAATGCCACTGTATAAATACATTGCAAATAGAATTTTGTCCGCAATCGGAAATGTTATATATGGAATGAATTTAGCTGAGTATCATAGTGGTTATATGTTATATTCAAAAAAAGCTTTACAAAAGGTTCCTTTTGAAAAATTGAGCAATACTTTTCATTTTGATGGGGAGATGCTATTTATGGGCCATAAGAAGGGATTGAGAATTAAAGAGATTCCTATACCTACTCGTTATGCCGGGGAAAAAAGTAGCTTGAAGCCTATCCAATATGGTTTTGATGTGCTCAAGATTATGTGGGATTATAAAACTGGAAAATATGACTTCTAAAAGAATTCTTGTTACTGGAGGAGCAGGTTTCCTAGGGTCGAACCTTACGGATAAATTATTAGATTTAGGCCATAGGCTCTTTGTAATAGATGATTTGTCTGGCGGAACTCGGGAAAACTTAAGTCCAAAAGCACAATTTTTTAAGTGTGATCTTCGTAATGAGCAAAAGGCGGATCAAGTAATTAAAAAAATTAAACCTGAGATTGTCTACCACCTGGCAGCCAATGCAGCTGAAAATAAATCACAATTCTCGCCTATAGATATCACGACTCGTAACTGGAATACATTCATTAACACCTTGGTTCCTTCTATAAGGAGTGGAGTAAAGAGGGTAATAATTACTTCCAGTATTGCTGTTTATGGAGCCTCACCCACTCCTTATAGAAGG
>JAMCVO010000303.1 GCA_023475715.1 Actinomycetota bacterium | reverse complement strand
ATAACAGGAGCCCCTGGTAATTTCCTGCTGGTTTTAAACAGATCAAAAATTCCGGTTCTTTCAGATATCAATGGGAAGCTCTTCTTTGGGAAAGATTATATATTTGAATATGGCAGATCCGACTGGCTTAAAGAAGGCATTGATGGAACAATAATAAGTTATGGTCATATGACTTTCAGAGCACTTAAGGCTTCGGAAATTCTTAAGATTAAATATGGTCTTAAAATAGGGGTTCTAAATGTAAGTTCGGTTCCTAAACTTGATGATAAAAAGTTATTGAGTGCTGTAAAAGACACCAAAAATGTAGTTGTATATGAAGACCATAATATAAATACTGGGCTTGGAACCATAATAGGTTCTTTTATTGCTGAAAATAAACTTAATTGTAATTTTAAAAAAATGGGTGTTTCAAGATATTCAGTTTCAGCAGAAACTGAATATCAGTATCAATACCAGGGATTGAGCGTAGATGATCTGGTGACTAATTTTATATTCATGATGAATTTATAATTTATTAATTTCTTGAAGAAAATGTTAGGAGATAGGAAATGTTTAATGTGAAAATTGGATTTTTGCCATCAAATTGGGATTCCTGGAATGGTAAAAATTGGGCAGAAAAAATGAAAAACAGGTGCGTGGAAGTGCTGGAAAAAATTCCCGGGATGAATTTGATCGTTCCATCCAGTGAAATGACAGAATTTGGCTGTGTAAGCACAGTTGATGAGGCAAAAATTGTACTTGATTATTTCAAAAAACAAAATATCGAGGGACTTTTAATTGGCAATATGACTTTTGGTATGGAAGTTGCTGTCAGTACAATACTTAATGGATTGTCAAAAGATACCCCTATACTTCATTTTTGCACAAGAAGCGGACCGATCGATGAGAATGGTATAAGATCAACGGATAACTGGTGCGGGCATTTTATGACTTCGTCAGCAATAAAAAGAAGGGGTTTTAAATCTGTACATATTAATACATGTAATCCTGAAGATGAATATTTTAAAGAAAATATAGAGGTTTTTACAAGAACAGTTTTTGCAATAAGCAGGTTTAAGGGGTTAAAAATCGGTCAATTAGGTACACGCCCCCAGCTTTTTGAATCGGAAAATTGGAGTGAACAGGCTATGCAAAAACAGTTTGGTCAAATGGTAGTTCCAATGGATCTTGATACGGTTCTGACAACGATAGAAAAAGTTGATCCCAAAGATAAAGAAGTTTTAAAAATCATAGAAGAAATTACAAATGGTGTTGACGTTGCAGAAGAGACAGACGAGAGCATTTTAAATCTTGCAAGATGTGAAGTCGGATATGTGAGGATTGCCAAAGAATTAGACGTTGATGTTCTTGCAATTAATTGTTGGACAAGGGTGCAGGAAAGACTACATGTATCTGTTTGTTCAGTAATAAGCCGTTTAATAGACAGGGGATTAATTTCTGCATGTGAGGTTGATGTATACGGTGCTGCATCAATGTGGGCTGCCTATAATGCTTCACTGGGAAATACCAAGCCTCATTTTATTGACTGGACCGATTTGCATCCTGATAAACCTGATATATGGCTGGCATGGCATTGTGGAAATGCTCCAAAGAGTATTTGTGCAGCTGGATGTAAACCTAAATTAGTACGGAATGAGAGATTGATTCAGTGGTGTCCGACATGTCACGGGGCCATTGAATTCAGGCTTAAGGAAGGCCCGGTTACATGTCTTCGTATGGTGGAATATGATGGAGAATTTACCATGTTTTTTGGAAATGGTGAAATTATAAACATTCCGCCTTTTGTTAGGGGTACTTACGGATGGGTGAAGGTAAATGATATTTTTGATTGGGAAAATAAAATGATTGAAAATGGAATCATACATCATGGTGTACTCATTCATGATAAAAAAGTTGCGGATGCTATGGAAATGTTCTGTAAGTTTTTAAATATAAAAGCAGTAAGGGGTGCATAATTTGAGCCTTTTAGGAGTGGATATTGGTTCCAGCAGCTGTAAGGCTGTCGTCTTTAATACAAAAGGTAATATTTTAACGAAGTCAATTATAAGTTATTGGCCTAAAACTGATGGCGTTTATTCTGAAATAGATGCTGAAATTTTTTGGCAGTCTGCTGTAAAAGCCATAAAAGAAGTTTCGGAAAAAGCGGGAAATGATGAAATTGAAGCTCTGACTGTAAGCTCTCAAGGAGAAACATTTGTATGTGTCGATGGCAGCGGAAACTGTATCTGCCCTGCAATGATGAATTCTGACAGCAGGGCACACAATGAAGTTAATTTTTTAAGTGAAGCCATGAATAAAGATGATATTTATTCAATAACAGGAGCCCCTTTGCACCCCATGTTTCCTCTGGCAAAAATATTATGGCTAAAGAAGAATAATCCCGAGGTCTATAAAAAAACCAGATATTTTTTAAGTACTGCAGATTTCATTTTATTCAGGATGGGACTTGGTGCAATAAGCGACTACTCCCTGTCTTCAAGAACCCAGCTTTTTGATGTAAACAAAAAACAATGGTCAGGAAGTCTTCTTGATATAACTGGTATTTCAGAAAGGCAGATGCCTGTAACACACAATGCGGGATATGTAATTGGAAAACTTGGGAAAGAAGTTTCAAAAATGCTTAATCTAAAAAATGGAGTTATTGTTGGACTGGGCGGGCATGATCAACCTTGCGGATGTCTTGGGGCAGGAGCAGTACATAAAGGTGATATTGCAGACTCGGCTGGTACATATGAAAGTCTTGGAATTTTAAGCTCCAAACCTTTTTTGGACAAAGATGCAAGAAAATACAGCTTAAACTCTTACTGTCATGTTATTAAAGACAGCTATATAACACTTGCTTTTCTCCCTGGCAGCATCATGGTTAAATGGTTTATAGATAACTTCTTTGAATGTGAAATAAGTAAGGCAGGCTATAATGCCGATGAAATAAAAAAATATCTGGATGACAAGGTTTCCGATAAACCGACAGGAATTTGTATTACACCGCATATCATCGGATCGATTAATCCAAATTGGAATCCTGAAGCTGCTACGGTAATATGCGGAATAACTTTAAATACAGACAGTAAGAGTTTAAGCTGTATTTTCTTGCA
>JAMCVO010000604.1 GCA_023475715.1 Actinomycetota bacterium | reverse complement strand
CGACCCAAATTATTTGGCAATGAGCAGGGTAGCAAGTAAACAGGCTTAAAAAAAGTAATCATACATGCTGCCAGGAATACGATTAAGAGTAACCTGCTATTGCTCATCGAAGAAACCAACATCATTATTAGCAATAGCTGGCTAAAAACAATCCAGCCTGTTTGCGTTTTATAGTTTGATTCCATAAACCTACATCCATTAATTAAATTTATTTTGTTCTTTTAATGCATTATAATGTTCGATATCTCTTTGTTTAAAAACTTTTGCAGGATGACCACCTGCTATGCAGTATTTCGATATATCATTCACTACAACGCTTCCTGCTTGAATTATGCAGCCTTCTCCCAAAGTAACGCCGCCTAAAATTATAACTCTTGAACCTATCCAGACATTATCTTCAATGATAACATCCTTATCAATATACGTGTCGTCGTATGGAATCGCATTTCCTTTATCATAATTATGAAAGCTTGTAAGAATCATGCATTCTACGCCTGAATGAAAGTTGTTACCTATCGTTACGTTACCATTTCCCGATATCTTCATTCCATTTAAATTTACATTGCTGCCCAAACTGGTTTTGGGTGTAACATCTGAAAACCCGTTTACTCGTAAATCTTTTCCGAAAGTATGCGCTTTTCTTTTTACTATAAAAGTACATACTTTCCTTAATAAAACTTTAATTATCCTTTTCATAATTGCATCCCTTTTAATATATCCGAAAGCAATAAATGCGGCTTGCTTAAGATAATATAATCCAATTGTTTTAACTTATTATACTTGTCAGGATTCGTAACATCGTCCACTATAATGCCTTTACCTATACCAAACCCCTGGCATAGGACAGTGGTATATAGAGAAACTATATATTTTGTATTGCATAGAGACTCTTTTAGAGAAGTTTTTTCCAGGTTCTCAATATCATAGTCTTTAAAAATAGATTTGATTTTATTAATATCGGAATATCTGGGATGAGGGCGGACGGCTAAAGTGTATCCAGCTTTTGATAACGCATCGAACACTTCAGCAATAGCCTTCAGGTTACTTTCTGTTTCATAACCCAAAAAATATTTTAAGTCATATTTAATACCTGGGAACCCATCGTTTTTGTCAATATCCATTGTAAGAGAACCTGGAATTGCCACAACAAACTGGCTTGTTTCAGCTCTTAATTTATTAAACAAATTTATATAATGTTTGTCCCAAACATAAAAACGATGGAATCTAAAAAAGGAATTGATAATATAGAACAGTTTTTCTCCATGCATAACGTTAATGTGCTCAATACCGTACATTTCACAATAAGACGTTAGAACAGAAGATGTAAACGAATACTCCGAACAGATAATCACCGCCTTAGGTTCATACATTCTAATTTGGGTGCTGTACATGGATATTTTCATAATATTTTTTAATAGGAAATAAAAAGATACAGGATATCGTTTATAAAGTGAAAATATGAATTGCCAGTCCTTCTTACATAAAGTCATATCAATCCCATATTTACAAATTGCTATTTTGCTATATTTTTCGCAAAGTTCCCTGGGAATAATATTTGTCTCCATTCCTTCAGAGAAAAATATTGCTGCATCATTCCCTGATGTATCTTTAATTGCTATTTTTCTATGAAAACAAAAATATGCTGCATAGAATCCCAATAAAAAAAACGATGTAATATTTTGCAAACACCCAATATAAAAAGGCAACATAAACTTCTGGCATTTATACTGATTATATGAACGTTCAAAGTCATCTTCAGGTTCTTTTAGGGTGTCAAGGAAATTCTTCATTGCATGCAAATCTTTGATAAATATACTTTCCTGCTTTATCGTTATTGATTTCACAATTTCTCTTAATTGAATTGTTAGGTTCATTACATCTACCTCATCTAATCGGGTTCAATTATTTAAAACCGAAAGCAAAAACATTTTAAAAGCCGTTAAACTCAAAACATAAACCGGCAAATCAAAGACTCCAGCATAAATTATATTTATTCAGCATTAATTGAAATAATTTGTGGTTATTTTCTATCACCGCATACAATGTTCCGCACAAGCTCAATATTATATAGAACGAATAACTGATATAGTTTTATTATACTATAATGAAGCCTGAATCTGCAAGCATTCGGCCCTTTGACAAGAGCTCTGAGATGGTTGGGTAAAATTTCATCGGTTATACAGAGAGCATGCATTTTCGTTGAATAACATCTTCAGGCAGGTTTCCAATAAATCCATTCCTTGCACAAGACAATTTCTAAACTGGCTTATAAATACAATCTTTATTTTCATACCTTTTTGAGTACATACCTCCCAGCATACGAAATAAGGAATTTTAAGAATGATTACCTGGTTCCTCTTCCATTAATCACGGAAATTATTGTATTTAATATTATAACAACATCCAATTTAAAGCTTATATTCCTGCGATAATATTCATCCAAAGAAACCTTTAAATTGTCTGATATGTCATCCCTTCCATTAATTTGCGCCCACCCCGTCAGACCAGGCATTAATGAATTGACATCCACAGCCTCCCGCATTTTAATAAGGCTGTATTGATTATACAAAGCAGGTCTGGGGCCGATGAAACTCATTTCTCCTTTTAGAATGTTGATTAATTGCGGCAGTTCATCCAAACTTGTTCTTCGCAGGAATTTACCTGCCCTCGTAATGTAATTTTTATCACCTTTCTGCATTAAATCTGTGGCCAAATCAGGGGTGTCGATATGCATGGTGCGGAATTAACATAATGCGTAAACCCTACAATTTGCTCCAATCCTGTGTTGCGTAAATATTATGGGCCCTCTAGAATCTATTTTTATTAAAATTCCGATTATGAAGCCCAGCGGCAATAGAATTATTGAAAAGCTAAAAGAGAAAATGATATCCAATATACGTTTAATTACTCGATACAACTTTGAAATTTCCCCTTTGTTCCAAGACTTGAGTTAAAATTCTCTCATAATTATCAGCCAACACCGTTCTGTCATAATATTTTTGTGCAAAATCTCTACCATTATTACCAAGATAATCAAGTATATCGGGATTATTTTTTAGCTTTAAAATAGTTTCTGCCAATAAAACTGGATTTTC
>JAMCVO010000225.1 GCA_023475715.1 Actinomycetota bacterium | reverse complement strand
AAATTTTTAATAAATCTTATTCAGATTTTAATGAGCAAAATATTTCAATACAATTAGATTTATTTCCTAAAGGCATTTATTTTTATTGGTTAAATATAGATAACAAAATATACCAAAATAAATTATTAAAATATTAATAAATACTAAATCAATTCTATTACTTAATTTTATAATGAAATTAATGATAATTTTATTAGGAATATTATTTATATTCTCCTGTGACGGACCTATTCCACCAGTACCTAATAATAATACAGGTTCAATCCATATCTCTTTAGGTAAACCAACTGATTTAGATAGCTCTGATGATTATATCATCATCCGTTCACAATATGTTCTGAGTTATAATCATAATAAAAACGTTCCTAATTGGGTAGCATGGGAGCTAAACGCTGATTGGTTTGGTGATGTTGATAGATACTCGGGTAATTTCATTACAGACACTTCCCTTCCTGCAGGTTGGTATCGTGTTAAACATTCCGATTATACTAACTCAGGATATGACCGCGGACACATGGTAAGGTCAGAAGAGAGAACAAAAACAATAGAAGATAATAAATCAACATTTATTCTTACAAATATACTCCCTCAAACTCCGGACCTGAACCGAGGTGTTTGGCTTCAATTCGAATATTACTGTGAGGATCTGTGTAAAAAGGAAAATAAGGAACTTTTTGTTTATGCCGGTGGAATCTTCCATACTGATTCGACAATTGGTAATGGAGTATCCGTTCCTGACAGTTGTTTTAAAATTGTAGTTATTCTTGATCGCGGACAGGGATTGAATAATGTTAATGAGAATACCCCTGTTTATGCTGTAGTAATGCCGAATATAGCTGGAATAAGAACAGATGACTGGGAGAAATATAAAACAACTGTGAGAAGAATTGAAAGCTCGACAGGATATAATTTTTTGTCTGCTATTAAAAAGAATATTCAAGATGTGATTGAGAATAAATAATATCATTTATGATAATGAAAAAAATAAAGAATTTTTTATTTGCTATAATGATAAATCCTGAACGGAAGACAAATTTCGTTTATTATATTGATGATTATTTCCTTTCGACACTTATTATTTTAAATATTATTTGCATCATCCTTGAGTCTTACGAACCTATTTATCATCATTATTATTTTTACTTTCATGTATTTGATGTATTTTCTGTTATAGTTTTTACACTTGACTATTTTATCAGAATTTGGATATCGGATTTAGTATATCCTGAATTAAGTAAAATCAAATCAAGATTAAAATATATGATATCTCCATTTGGAATTGTTGACTTGCTTTCAATTTTGCCTTTCTATTTGCCTATGTTTTTCAAATTCGATTTGAGAATCCTTCGTGCTTTAAGACTTTTACGTTTATTCAGAATATTCAAACTTGCACATTTTATTCAATCACTATCATTAATTGGAAAGGTTATAAGAAGTAAGAAAGATGAGCTATTAATTACATTATTTATGGCTTCTATAATAATTTTACTATCTTCATATATTATGTTTCATATTGAGAATCAAATTCAACCTGATAAATTTACAAGCATATTTTCAGCATTATGGTGGGCTCTTGCTACGCTTACAACAATTGGATATGGAGATATATATCCGGTAACAGCATTAGGGCAAATTTTAGCAGCTTTCACTGCTTTATTTGGGATAGGATTGGTTGCTATACCAACCGGTATAATCAGCATGGGTTTTATTGAGGAAATTTCAAAAAGAAAACAAATTGAAGAAAATCAAGATGAAATAAATTACTGCCCTCATTGTGGTAAAAAATTAAAATAATATTTACAGGAGGCTTTATGAAAAATCTCTTTTTATCAGCATGTTTATTTTTTGTTCTTTTGTTGTCCTCATCCTTTGCTCAGGATGATAAAATCAGCCAATTAGAAACCAAAATTAATCAATTAGAAAAAGCTTTGAATGAGCAAAAGGATGTGATTAATAATTTGATGGCTAAACTTATCGTTTTAGATAATAAAATTGATAAGTTGAGTACCGGAACAGTTGAATCAGAAAGTAAAACTGTTATTGATGAACCTGTTAAATCAGTTGTTAAAGAAAAGAAATCTGAAGGTATTAATACAGATGGTACTATGCGATGTCAAGCAACAACTAAAAAAGGTACTCAATGTAAAAGAAATGCTCAAACAGGTAGTAGATATTGTTGGCAACATCAAAGATAATAATGTAATTTGGCATAATTTTTACTTTATATAAATCATTTTTACAATTAAGCGTCTCTAATGAGTGATATTTTAAATATTTCAAAACCACGACTGGGGGCTGGCATCTATACAGTACCGGATATATCGCTTATTTTGGGATTACCTCAAGATAAAGTTAGAAGATGGCATGGAACTTACTGGAATAACAGAATGAAAACTGAAGATATCAGTTATTCATGGGGTTCTGGTCGTCAATTAGCTATGGATTTTTATATGTTAATTGAATTTTTTGTGTTTTATAAACTAAGAGAAAAAAAAATAAGTTCTCAACAAATAATTACTGCTCATCAAACAATTGCAAAGGATATTGGAAATCCGTATCCATTTGCTACTACTTATATTTCGAGTGATGAAAATAAAATATTTTATAGTCCTGATAAAAATAAAACAATTATTAAAGCTGATCCAACTCAACAAATAGCTATAAAAAAAATCATAGAAAATTATATAAAAAAAATTGATTTTGATTCGACATTTTTAGCAGAAAGATTTTGGCCCCGCGGAAGAGACAAAAATATAGTTGTTGATCCACATCATCAATTTGGACAACCTATTATTAAAAATACAAATATACAGGCTGAAACAATTTATTTATTTTATAAAGGTGGTGAAAAGAAAGATTTTATTGCCAGATTATATAATATAGATATTAAAAGTGTAAATGATTCAATAAATTTTTTTGAAAAAGCCGCATGAAAATATATTTTGATGAGAATATCCCACATTCTTTAATTTTAGGTATAAAATATTTAGAAATACCTAATAAGCGTAATATTGAAATTTTTGCCACAATAGATGAATTTGGCTCTGGTGCAAGCGATGAAGTAATAATTCCAGAAGTTGAGTTGGATCAGCTTTA
>JAMCVO010000571.1:1970-3148 GCA_023475715.1 Actinomycetota bacterium | reverse complement strand
GCTGCAGGAACAGCAGCAGCTCTTGCTGTAAATAAGGGTGTAGCAGTGCGGGATGTGGATGTGAAACTGCTGCAAAAAACTCTTCAGGAACAGGGACATAATTACAGTAAAAAATATCTTCCTGCTGAAGTTAATGCTGAATATGATGATTATGCCAGAGAAAAAAGAGAGAAGATGAAAAAAGAGGGTTTAGCTGAAGAAAAAAGATACTGGTAACAGGTAAGGTAAATTTTGTATAGAAAGCTTTGCTCTTTTGGAAAAATAGTAATTACGAATAAATTCATTAATAGAAATAAGCAAAATAATAAACTTAATTCAGGAGGAATAAAATGCCAACTGTAAGAATAAAAGAAATAAAAAAAGCACGTGTACCAAAATATGGTACCGGCGATGCTTATGTGAAAGAAATCTATTTTTCCATAGAAAGTTAATGAATTTATTCGTAATTACTATTTTTCCATAGAAAGAAGCAGGGCATATACAAAGATATGGAAAGAGACAGAGGGTGAACCCACCTCTGTTAGAAGAGCAAAGGCACTGGCATATTATCTGGACACTGTCCCGATATTTATCAGGCCCAATCATTTATTGGTTGGATATCAGGCTGAATCTCCTGAAGCCATGACATTTAATGTCGAACATTTTGCCCCAAAGATAATTGAAGGATATATCAACCAGGGCTTTGTCAGACCCAATGAAGTTGATGAATTGTGCGGATATTTGGAATACTGGAAGACACGTAACCTGCAGTCCATGTTGGATAATTATTATTTTACCGACGAAGAGAAAAAATTGATTAATGCCGGTCACAGATACTTAGAGGCAAGTTCGGCTGAAAATTCAACTTTTACGCAGCCGGATCATGATATGTATCTGGATAAAGGTTTAAACAATCTATTGGAGCAGCTGCGGGAAAAACTGGCTCATTTACTTGTAGAGAGAGAAAAATGCGATATGTCACCGGATCTGGTGGAAATATGCAATAAGATAAATGATGTCAATGCGATGATCATAGCCGCAGAAGCTGTCATCAGATGGGCAAACCGTTACAGCAAACTGGCAGCAGAAATGGCTAAAAATGAACCTGACCCGGCAAGAAAAGAAGAGCTGATGGCCATTTCAGAGATTTGTGCATGGGTACCTGCAAATCCCGCCCGTAATTTTTGGGAAGCTCTTCA
>JAMCVO010000571.1:0-1960 GCA_023475715.1 Actinomycetota bacterium | reverse complement strand
TAATAATAATAATAATTATAACAATAATAACAATAATAATCACAACTATAATAAAAATTATAATAACAAAAACAACAACAACAACAACAATAATATAGATGTTTTGATTGACAAGACACTCTCCAGGGAACGGGCAATTGAATTAATTGAGAATATGCTGTATAAAGCAGATGAACTGGGCAGAGCGGTTTCAACAGAATACCATAAGACTCTGCAGGGAACAAACATGCTTGCAGTATACACTATCGGCGGGGTTAAATCTGACGGAAGCGATGCCTGCAACGAGCTGACCCTGGCTATTCTTGATGCGATAGATGACTTGAGGATATGCCACCCTGATTTTAAATTTGCTTACCATCCGAATGTAAATCCTAAAATATGGAAAAGGGTTGTCGAGATTGTAAGAAGCGGGCTGGGCCAGCCTTCCATTAAGAATAATGATCTTAATGTCAGCAATCTTGTCTCCCAGTTTGGTTTCACTCTGGAGGAAGCCAGAAGCTGGGCGGTTTTGGCTTGCGCTGCCGGTAGTCCGACAATTCAGCACGGACGCTGCAGGGATTCAGGATATGCAATTTTTCCGGCCAAGATTCTTGAAATGGCCTTAAACAATGGTTTTGATCCGGTTCCTTTAAATGGTGAAATACGGAAGGTGGGTCCCGCAACGGGGGACGCCGCAAAATTTTCCTCGTTTGAGGAATTATTTGAGGCATTCCGCAAGCAATGGGCATGGTGTCTCAAAAAAGCTGCTACAATTAAATATCTGAGTGAAGTTGGATGTACTGCAATGTTGAAGCGGCCTTTTGTTTCATGCATATTCCACCGTTCCTTTGATGCCTGCCGGGATGTCATGGATATTCCTGCTAAATCTGCTGCTTATTATATTACTCCCGGAATAGTGGATACAATCGACTCACTTATAAGCTTAAAGAAGCTGGTATTTGAAGATAAAAAGTACACAATGTCACAGGTACTTGAAGCGCTTAAGGCAAACTGGGAAGGTTATGAGACGATGAGGGAAGACTTCATTAATACTACCAAGTACGGTAATGACGATGATTTTGCCGATGACATTGCCAAACTCGTTGTTTCCATGTCAGCGGATGAAGGGCTTAAGGTGAAAGACTACTACGGGGACCATCCGGTTGCCAATATTATGGTTCTTAGCTGGACATTTACACTTGCCCCTTATGTAGGAGCACTTCCCAATGGCAGAAAGTTAAATGACTTGATTGCGGATGGAGGCGGCCCGCATGCAGGTTGTGACAGAAACGGCCCTATGGCCGCTGTTCTGTCAGTATCTAAAATTGATTCAAAAAGAATTAGGGACCTGATTTTTAACCAGAAGTTCAGCGAGTCAGTGCTTTCAGGAGATGCGGGCTTAAAGAAACTTCAAAACCATATCGAAACGGCTATGAAACTTGGAATTGAAATGATCCAGTTCAATGTGGTTGACAGGGAAAACCTATTGAAAGCGCAGAAATATCCAGAGCAGTACCAGAATCTCGTAGTAAGGGTCTCAGGCTATAACGTCCGTTTTGTGGACCTGCCCAGAAAAGTACAGGATGGCATAATAAGCAGGACTGAACATGTTATATAATTTGGCTGTTTAAAATTTTATCTTTCTTTTTTGCAGGACCGGAAAGTCCCGACGTTCTATTATGTTTGGATGTCCGTAAAAACAATCAATTTCTCCATAGAGAGCATAATAAATAATGCATGATAAAAACATAGCTTTGGTTACAGATTTTCTTGACTTCCAGGTCCACGATGGCTATGGATTAAGGCTTACAGTTTTTTTGAAAGGCTGCCCGCTGGATTGCAAATGGTGCCAGAATCCTGAAACCCAAGCAAGATTTTACGAAGTGGCTTTTTATAAAGCACGTTGTATTGCTTGCCGGAAATGTAAAGATATTTGCCCTGTTCCCGGAGCCATTCTTCAGGATGATGATAACAGGATTGA
>JAMCVO010000078.1 GCA_023475715.1 Actinomycetota bacterium | reverse complement strand
CAATGGGACGAAGCTTCTTTCAGGGTTTTATCTGTAAGTCCCAGCCCAGCCGTAAATCCTGCCATTACTTCAGGTAAAAATGGTATTAAATCAAGGGAATACAACAATTCATACGGCAGAAAAAGAGACCCATAAGCAACGGGATATTTTTGGCAGTAAGCTTTTTTTATATTTTTAATGGTCGCAATATTTAAATATTTGTCAGATTTGGATGCAAAAGTCATCCCATAAGCAGGAAGAACCGGCCAGCTTCCAATAATGCCAAGTATTTTTTCTATATAATCTTTGTTAAGATTTTTTTGAATCTTAACCTTTAATGTTTCTTTAATATTTTCAGTAAATCCCATTTTATATTACTTTCTTTTTACTTAGGTGATCTATAAAATTTCCAGGAATGCCTGAATTCTTGTTTTTATCTGGCCTTCTGAAAAATTATTATGTTCAATTTCCAGGAATAAGCTCTGCGTACCTATTTCGCTTAATTGTTGCCTTAAGAGCGGATAAAAAAGAAGAGTATTATCGCAAAATTTCATGCTCAGGAAAATAACGCCTTTTATATTGTTATTTATAACATTTTCTTTAACCTCATTTAATTTTATTCCAAGATTTGCCATTCTCATACATTGAGGCTTTTTTAAATATCTTACTGCAATTGATCCAAGCAGGATTTCAATGGTATTTTTAGGAATGTTTTCCATATCTTCCACAAGTCCTTCATAATATCTGCTTGAATTGCAAAGATCAGCAGCAGCAATTTTGCAATTTAAATCTTTAAAACTTTTCCACAGTTTGCTTTCATTTATGAAGTTGCCAATGATCATTATTCTGGGTATTAAACTTTCATTTTTACTATTGCCAATGCTTTCAAGTGCTGCTGATTCTTCTGAAATTTTTTCCAGGTAAGTATGCAAATCCTGAATAAATATTCCTGACTCCGATATCATGGATAATTTTAAAATATCAAAATAATCTGAATTGTCAATCAGCCCATTGAACTCGCTATAGTAATGGTTCAATTTTTTTAAAAGAGTTCTTTTCTTATTAGCAAACTCTATTGATTTCTTCAAAAGATCAAATTCAATTTTAGATTTTTTAAGTTCACCTAAAAAACCTGAAAGTTCAAATAAATTGTTGGAGAAATGCTTTATTGCGGCATCAGTATTTATTCTGGGAACATCCAGCATGAATGATGGAGTCTGCGGTTTGTATTTTTTACAGATATCATACAATCTTCGCATGCCATCGCAGGAATTAGTGAAAACAATTGCACTTAAACTGCTGATATCATTTAATATGCTTTCCCAGCTTGACTTTAAGTAAGGGCAAAAGTTTGTAGGGAAATAACCTTCGGCTTTATTAACCCTGTCTTCACCAAGTATCCTGGTTGGAGTAAATCCTGCAGAAATAATTATTTCTTCCGGCATGTAGGTACAAAGCCATCCGATGCGAAGCCTTTTATCTTTTGTTGTTTTAAATGAATTGGAAAAATGATTGCCAATGTTTCTTATCTGGCTTTCCGGTTCTCTCATATTTTAAAAGAGTTATTGTTGAATTATATTCTTTCCAATGACTTCTTCGTTGCGGACAAATGCTTCATAAATTCCAACATGCCCCCAAAAATCTTCAATATAGAGCCCGTCAATCTGCCCGCTATCCTTACCCTCCACAGTGATTTTGACTTTTTTTATTTCTTCGAAATTTGTCAGAGTGTTTACAATCGAATAAATTGCAAGTATTTCTGTTGTGGAACTATGGGGTATCTGCTCACTTGTAATGATTTCCTTGCTGAAATCAACTGTTGCCAGGCTATCTTTGATGATAACAGAATTGATTTTTGTATCGGATGGAATTGCAGGGTAAAGTTCTTTGCTTACAGGACCTTTTATTAATTCTTCAATAACTGATTTATAAAAGTTTGTATCTTTGGAAATTTTTCGAATTTCCGGATCAAGATATGCCTGGTTATCAGAATAGTTGGCAAAATAAATCGAAACATCAATTTTAGGAGTACAGGCATAAAAAGAAAGCGATACAATCAGTGCTGTCAATAAAACTAAATGAATTAAGGTTTTTTTAATTCTGTTCATTTTGACTATTAAGTAAACAAATGTAATTATTTCTTTACCATATAAATATTAAATTAAAAATTTTTATTTGTATAGCTTTAGTTAATATTGTACATAAAATAATTATTTAGAACAGGCGTATTTTTAGCTGCTACATAACAAAATTTATATAAGGCTTGACAATTTAAATACCTAAGATTAAAAATATCTAAAAAGCAAAAGATATTTCCAAATCCTGGAGGGAAAGTTAATGGGTGTAAAATTGTTTTTAATAAGGCATGGGCAGACCGAATGGAATTCTCAAGGCCGTTATCAGGGAGCGCAGGATACTATCCTGACAGAGACTGGAATAAAACAGGCGAGGCTTGCCAGGAAATATCTGTCCAGGGTTAATTTTGCAAGTTTCTACAGCAGTCCTATGAAGAGAGCACTTCAAACAGCAAAAATAATAACTGAAGGGCTGGACATTAAAATAAATATCAGGGAAGGTCTCAAAGAGCTTAATTTTGGAAAATGGGAAGGCATGACATTTGAAAATATAAATATCAGTTATAAGCAGGAATATCAGAATTGGCTGTCTGACCCATATAACAATGCACCTCCGGGCGGGGAAAGCTTTAAAGTTCTATTAGAAAGAGCAGGAAACGAAATAAATAAAATAGTTAATGAAAATCCTGAAGACAGTAATGTTGGAGTTGTAACGCATGGCGGCGTAATAATTGCACTGCTGATTAATTGGCTTCAAATACCCAGCCAATGCTGGAGATCCCTGATCCAAAGACAGGGGGCCATAAATGTTGTTGTCATAGATAAAGAATTTCCATATATTTCGCAAATAAATTATACCGGACACCTGCAGCCAGTATATGATGAAAATGAAGATAAAGTTATTGAAATTTACAGCAAGCTTAAAGATAAAGAACAAAAATTGAATAAAGTAAAAAAGGAAGCATCTAAAATTTCGTGATAAAAAATAAATTGATAAGCCAGGATGGGTATTAAGAAAACCATTTGAAGGCTTAAGCGGGCATGGTTCCTCCTCCGGGA
>JAMCVO010000480.1 GCA_023475715.1 Actinomycetota bacterium | reverse complement strand
ACTGTTATTACACCATCAGGATAAATTTTATGAGCAGTATCAGGCATAAGCTTTGCCAGCGCTTCAAGTGCACTGGACGCACCAAGAACTGATCTCATCTCTATCCAGTGGCCAAGAAGCATAACAACAATTAGTGTTGTAATTTCCCAGAAAAAAAATTCACCTTTAACACCAAATACAATGGATGAACTGTAGACATATCCTATGGCTATTGCAAGTCCGATTAGTGTCATCATCGCAGGCTGTCTCTTCTTTAATTCTTTGAAGGCACCAACAAGAAAAGGCCAGCCTCCATAGAAAAAAACTGCACTTGAGATTGCAAAAAGCAGATAGATGTCTCCGGGAAAGTTAAGAAAACCTTCAATTCTTAAAACGCTCTGAATTAATGGAGATAAAAGCAAAACAGGAATGGTAAGGATTGCAGAAATAATAAACCTTTTTCTATAATCTAAAACCATATGTTCATGGCCATTGTTGTGGTTATGTTTCTCTTTATATTGTATGGGTTTGTGGTTGCCTGAAACCTTATGATTTTGTCCTATTTGAGATTTATGTCCATGGTGACCATCATGCTCTTGAATGTTGTTTTTATCCATATTTATTTTTTAAACTAAAAATTCAATACCACTCATTATACCAGACACTCATTTGATTTATTTCTTCAGTCTGTGTCTTGATAATATCCTGAGCCAATTTTTTCATTTCACTATGTTCTGTCCTATTAATAAGCATGGATACCATCATTATTGCCATCCGGTGATGAGGTATCATCTGTTCAATGAATTCCTTATCAAATTGTTCTGCACTCTCAAGCGATTTAAGATCAGTCATATAATTCATCATACCCATTCCACCCACTGTAGATTCAGGTACTTGGGTACCATACCAGGATTTATACCATGAGGCCATATTGCCAATCTCTTTTAATTGACTGTCTTTTATACTCTCTGCTAACTGTTTAAGTTCATCATGCTCTGCTTTTGTAATTGCCAGTTCAGCCATATCCACTGCATCCTGGTGGTGAGGAATCATTTCTTCAATAAAATGGCGGTCAATGTCACTTAGCATACTTTGATTGAATCTACAAACAGATCCTTTGTTACAACCACCTGTAGATAGGCCTAAAGCCATAATACCTGTTAATCCTATGACAATAAGGATTATAGAAGCTATTAATAGCCCCTTATATTTTTTCATTTTACATTACCTTCCAATTTACTTAGCCAAGCAGATCTTTTTTTATATCTTCATACTGCTCTTTGGTTATTTCACCCTTAGCATATCTTTCTTTCAATATTTCCAATGCTTTAATGTCTGTCTTGGGTTCAATAGCTGAGTGGGTTGTTCTTTTAACTATCCAGACTATAAATAGTATTATCCCAACTATTATTGCTATAAAAAAAATAATGCCTAAAATCAATCCTATCCATCCCATGCCTCCGTAATAGCCGCCCATCATATTTGGCCATCCTCCCCACATCATAATAATCACCCTTTTATCTATCTTAATAATTTGAAAAAATTAAAAACTAAAATTACATCAATTGCCAGATAATATAAAATAAAATTACAAAACGCTTTGTATTTATAGAATAAATTGTTTGTATAATTATGTCAAGGATAGAATCAGTATGTGTTATTTCTCAGCGATATTGTCACATTAATTTCTATCAGGGAAAATGTCACCTATGGAAAGAATGGAACAATATCATATGACAAAGAAAGAAATGATTAAACTACAGGTAGTAGAAAAGCTAATCGGTAAGTCTATTAAATTAAAAGAGGCAGCTTTGATACTAGAGCTCTCATCAAGGCAAGTACTGAGGCTAAAGAAAGGAGTGATTTTAAACGGTGCATTATCAGTGGTGCACAAAAACAAAGCCAGAAAACCTGCCAATGCAATAAATGAGGGCTTACGCCAAAAAATCATAGAGCTTAAAAAATCCGATGATTACCAGAAGGCAAATTTTAGTCATTTTAAAGAGCTTGTTGAAAAACATGAAGAAATAATTGTAAGTATACAAACAATGCACAGGATATTAAAGAAAGCGGGGCTGTCTAGCCCCAGAAAACACAAAAAGGCAAAGAAATACATAAGAAGGGCAAGAAAACCTGCAGAAGGCATTATGGCAATATTTGATGCAAGTCCTTATGAATGGATAGAAGGCATAACTTGTAACCTTCATGGGGCAATAGATGATGCTACAGGAAAAATACTCGGGCTTCGCATAGAAGCCCAGGAATGCCTGAAAGGCTATTTTGATGTCACCGAGCAGATGGTAAAAGGGTCTGGAATACCACTTTCTACCTATTCAGACAGGCACACAATATTTTTCTCTCCAAAAAAAGACAAGCTTAGCATAGAAGAAGAGATTGAAGGAAAAACTGTAGCCCTTACACAGCTAGGAAGGGCGATGGATGAGCTTGGCGTAAAGATGATTGCTGCGGGATCAGCCCAGGCAAAAGGAAAGATAGAAAAGCTGTGGGACACTTTGCAGGATAGAATACCTGTAGAGCTAAAGATTGCAAAAATATCTACAATTGAGGCTGCAAATAATTTTTTGCCAATTTATTTAAAAGATTTTAATAATGTCTTTGCTACAAAGCCGCAAAGTGAGAAAAGCTGCTTTAGGGCGACAGATAGTAAAACAAGACTTGACTATATACTCTGCATAAAAGAGACAAGAACGCTTGACAGCGCATCAGGCTTTAAATACAGGGGATGTTACTGGCAGCTCATATCTGGCGGCAAAGCCGCCTCTGCTATTGCAAAATCAAAAGTTACTGTACTGACTTCAGAAAAAATTGGCATAAAGGCATGCTACAGCGAAAGAATATACTCTGTGGCAAGACTTGATATGCCGCAAAAGATAGCCAGACAAGAGTATTTGCCAAAGAAAGTGCCGAAAAAAAACCAAAGCAAGAACCACCCATGGAGAATGGGCAGGTTAAGTACCGAGATTGTATATGACAAGACTCCGCAGGAGGTGGCAGATGCTCTATATGATTCAACATTGGCCTGGAATCCAGGCAGATATTAATTAAGGAAGGTGACATTTTCGCTGATAAAAACTATTATGTTTTAGGTGACATAATCGCTGAGAAGCTACTGG
>JAMCVO010000534.1 GCA_023475715.1 Actinomycetota bacterium | reverse complement strand
TTGAGGAATTGTAAAACTGACTTCATATGTTCCCTCTTCAATGCCGTTTGTTATAACATTTCCGGTATAAGGGCTGGACGGAAGCGAGCTTGTTTCATTATTCTTATATATTTATTGTTAGGTATAGTAATTATGTTATTACAAATTCCTACCAATGCGCAGTCCGGATTATTAAAAACACCTCCCGAAGAATTCCCTAACTTAAAATTTATATTGTTTTTAGAAGTCAGCACAATTAAATTACCTGAAGGGAATGTTATTGAAGATAAATTATTCGGGACTAAACCTGAAGACAGGTTTATAGAAACTGTGCTTATAAGATTGCCTTTCCCTTCATAATAAATCTTATTATTATTATTAAAATTTATGCTACCTTCAACTACAATATTACCGGATATCTTTAATATATTATTTTCAAACTTTATGTAATTTTCCAAATTTTGATTGGAAGGAACAGGGCTAATACTACTATTAGTAATTGTTAAATCCCCATTTACGGTTGCTGCGCCATTTTGTTTTATGTTATTAATGTAATTATCATCAACAACGAGTTGCGTCAAATCGAATTTTTGATTATAAAAATTTTTAAGGAATATATTTTTGGAGACATAACCGCTGGTTAAAGGTTCGTCACATGTACCACCCAGATATAAATCTACGGGGAAATTTAATTCTCCGATAGTAGAATTACCTCCGGCATTCAGTATATTGCCATTTATCAATAAAGGACTGCCAACAAAGTAACTGATATAACCTCCGGTTCCTGCAAGATCAATATCTCCATTGGTTGCATACGCTCCTATTATGGCAGTTTGTGATTCAGTCCTTCCGTCACCATTAAGGGAATTAAAAGAAAAAATAAAATTATACTGGCTTACAATTATAATGCTTACCCTGACTGTCCTTTTCTGACCGTTTTTATCTGTCCCCAGTGATTCAATGATATAAATCGGAAAAATGTCTTCTGGCGAAGATTGAGGAATTGTAAAACTGACTTCATATGTTCCCTCTTCAATGCCGTTTGTTATAACATTTCCGGTATAAGGGCTGGACGGAAGCGAGCTTGTTTCATTATTCTTATATTTCACTATATTTAAAAACATATTGGAAATACCCGCTTCTGCAATATTAAGCGCCCTTAATTTTTGCTCATTCATCTGAGTAAACCCGATATCTTTAATCATAAAAGCTCCCATTGTACTAACCGCAAGAATTACAACAACTGCAATCACAAGCACTATTACAGCTATACTGCCTTTAATCTCTACAATATGAGCAATTTTATTTTTGAAAATCATCTTCATTTTCTGATCTGTTCTATTTGATATTTATATTATAATCTGTTTCTTAAAGAAACAACTGTCGAAAGAATTGTTGCCCTGGCAGGATTTGCAGGTTCACGATTGATATCAAAACTTATTTTAATTAATTTAAAAGAGTTCATATCCTGAATGCTTAAAGGTACCACCAGCTCAGAACCTGCACTTGTGGCAAAATAACTGAAAATATTATTATTCGTAATGTAATCCAAAATAAATATATTATTTCCACCATTAATTTTCTTATATAAAACATATCTCCCATTAGAGAGAGAAAGAATATATTCAATATCTTCTATTATTGAATCGTTATTAATATCTGATTTAAATTTAAAATAATCAGTGTCTGCAGAAGATACATTTGATGCTCCCCTGATATCTTTTGTTATTACATATAATGCTGTTCTCATATCTGTTTCGGATTTTGCTTTATTTAAAACCTGTTCCTGAGATTTAATTGAAGTGATATAAACCGAACTTATTATACCTGCAATTACAGCAATAATGGAAACAACAATAATCATTTCAATCAGACTGAAACCTCTTGAATCTATTAATCTGGACTGTATTTTATTTTGAGAAATTTTTTTTAATTTCATTATCATATATTTGCAGATATTGATAACAAATTTTTAGTTGTAGCTGGAATAGCAATAGTTGCAGATGATGTAGTTGTTGCTGTTGAAGTAGTTGTAGAATTTGGGGACAATATTTCTCCTAAATCAGTAATTTCGGTTATAACTTCCACCTTATTTTTCATTGGAGATTTGAAAACTGATACCTTAACCTGTTTTATTCTGTTAGATTCTTCGGCCCATGTCACACTATATTCGACAAGATAATTGTCTGTCGTATATCTCTGGGGATCGAGCACACCGACAGGATCTCCATACTTTATACCAAGATCATTAAATGGGAGAGACCTTATCTTTTCAATTTCTTCATTTGCAATTTCACTGGCTTCTGTTTTTGCTTTGTTGATATTATAAGCAATAAGTGCCATCTTTACACCTTCAATCATTATTATAGAAACTATCGCAAGCATAAGTACCGTTATTAATACTTCTATTAAAGTAAATCCTTCATTTCTTTTAAACTTGTTAAATAATTTTTTTTTCATTTTTGAGAATAGAATAATCTATAAAAATGGTTGAAATTAAGATTCCGAGATAAACTGCAAGGCAAGCATATAACCTGAAAGGCCAAAACCGCTTATTATTCCTGCGGCTACAGGTGAAATTACAGAATTTTTTCTCCAATTTTCACGGGAAAAGATATTGGATATATGAACTTCAATTGCAGGAATTCTGCTTGCAACTATTGCATCATGAACTGCGTAACTGTAATGTGTCAACGCACCGGGATTAATTATTATATGTTCTTTATTTCCGATACATTCATGAATCCTGTCAATAATTGCACCTTCATGATTTGATTGGAAATATTCGAGTTCCATATTATTTTTCTCTGCATAAACTAGAAGCTTTTTTTCATAAAAACTGTCAAAGCTTTTATTTCCATAAATATCCTCTTCCCTTTTACCGGTTAAATTTAAATTTGGGCCATTTATTATTATTACTTTTTTTTTCATAACTATCTCTCTCTTATTTTTCAATTAATTTATTTTATTGTGATCTTCCTTTAAAAATATTTCCAAAAGATACCGATAAAATTTTTTTATAATGATTTTTAATTGTTAAATATGAATTATTTCATATTGTTAATTATGCTTCTTTTAATGATACTTTCATCTAAATCACTGCAAATTATCGGTTTATTTAAGTCTTTAAGTAAAATAAATTTA
>JAMCVO010000216.1 GCA_023475715.1 Actinomycetota bacterium | reverse complement strand
GCTGTTGTTTGTAATAAAATTTGATATGGTTTTTATAGATGCCGCAAAATATGAATACCTGCAATATATTAAAAGCCTGCTTGGGAAGTTGGAAAAAAATGCCATTGTGATAGCTGATAATATCTTTTATGATGGCAGGATCTTTAAAAAAAATATTTCAAAACATGATAGAAACAGCATCAATGGAATAAAAGAATATATAAATTTTATTACAAACAACAGCTATTTTCAAAACCATTTCCTGAATATTGGCGACGGAATTGCAGTTTCTTTTTTTATAAATTTGCATTTATAATCATATAGGATATTAAAATATTAAAACCATCCTTTTTTCTAATTTTAATTGAAATGAATTCTTGATGAAAAATTTTAAAGTTTTAAAAATTATTTTCATATATGTTGTTATAATCCCATTAACCTTATTTTTAACAGCTTCACTAACCTCATGCTGCAATATAAATTATATTGTTGATAAGTTAAATGAATTGCGTAATAAAACAACTGACACCAGCTATGGCACAACCACAAGTGATATTCAGGACTTGAGTACAACAAGTACATCAAACAGCACAGCCTCGTCTGCATCTGATAATTCTTCTGTTATTTCAGGAGATTCTTCAATAGAAACGTTGCAGAATCCAGATGCTTCAAATCCAGATGTTTCAAATCCAGATGTTTCAAATACAGATACGAGCGGTACGAATAAGACAGCAGAAGGTAAAAAGATAAATTTTGTGATAGAATATCACTTTGATATTTTGGGAGACACTTCCAAAATTGACTTCATAACTATAATACCCAATAACTACGAAAACAGGCAGGAAGTGTCAGCTATAGATTACTCAATACCCCCGGCCAGAATTTTTACCAATGGACTCAATAAATATGCAGAATTTCTGATTTCAAATCCTTTATCTGATTTTAAGTTGAAAATAACAACGCGACTTGAAATTTATAAGTATGACCTTGAAAGAGCAATGATCTTAAAGAAAGATCAAACACAGGAGGATGACTTATCTAATTACCTGATAGAAGAAAAATATATTGAGGTAAATAATCCGATAATACAAAGTCTGGACCCGGTCCATACTTTTACGGAATATCCTTTAGACCATGTGGAAATGAATTATGACTTTGTGATGGAAAATCTGGATTATTTTGGTTATAATCCGGGAGATATTGGTGCAGTCCAGTCTCTAAAAAATAAAGGCGGTGACTGTACTGATTATACAGATACATTCGTTACTTTATGCCGGGCTTCGGGTTTTCCGGCAAGATCAATAGAGGGTTATCCCGTTGATGCCGGTGACCTTGCCATGGGGCATAACTGGTCTGAAGTATTTATAAGTGGTTATGGCTGGGTTCCATTTGACCCAACTTATGATGATAACAATGGTTCATCCCAGGATACTACTTTTGAAAATCTTAAAAATACATATATCTACATGTCATTTATCAGAAATGATACTACATTAAACAATTATCACTATTATTACTACAGCTATTGGGGTGATAATTTAAAAGTGGATAAAAAAATTTACATAAATATGAATTAATCAATGAACAATAATTTTGTTTTATGATAAAGAAAAATTATATACCGGTTAAAAAATCTAAAAAACTTCCAGAGCTATGTGTGCCTGCAAGCAATTTAAATGTATTAAAATATGCAGTAGCTTATGGAGCTGATGCAGTTTATATTGGTGGTGGAAAATATAATTTGAGAACTTTCGGGGATAATTTTACTATCGATGAATTGCAGCAAAGTATAGAATTTGCTCACTCTCATAATGTAAAAGTATACCTTACCCTAAATGCAATAATCAGCGAATATGAAATGGAAGGCTTAAAAGACTATATATGTAAAATAAAAGACACAGAATTTGATGCCTTCATAATATCTGATCCGTCGGTCATGCAACTTCTCAAACAAATAATTCCGGCAGCCCGAATTCATATCAGCACACAGACTTCAACCTCCAATAGCATTGCTGTCAATTTTTGGGCATCCCAGGGTGCTTCCAGAATCAACCTGGCACGCGAAGTCAATTACTCTGACCTTTGCAATATAATTGCAAATAAAGGTCCTGCCAAGACCGAGATAGAAGTCTTTGTACATGGCGCGCTATGCATCTCATATTCCGGCCGCTGTATGCTTTCCAAATATATGACAGGACGGGATGCCAACAAGGGACAGTGCTCTCATTCTTGCCGCTGGCAGTATTTCCTTATGGAAGAAAAAAGACAGAATATGTTTTTCCCGATAGATCAGGATAAGAGAGGAACTTATATTTACAATTCCCGTGATCTGTGCCTGCTTCCAAAGCTGGATTTGATTGTTGCTGCAGGGGTTGACAGTTTAAAAATTGAAGGAAGAATGAAAACTGAAAGTTATGTAAGCCTGACTACCTGGGTTTACAGAAAAGCTCTCCAGTATATTGAAGAAGGTAAGTTTACCGGGCAAAAAATATCATATCTTATGAAAGAACTGGATAAAGCCACTCACAGAAATTTTACTCTTGGTTTCATGTTTTTGGATAGCAACAAACGCAGTGAACTTACCGAAAATGATAATGTCGGATATATAAAGAATTACAGGTTTGTCGGAGTTTATGAAGGCCATAGCAAAAAATACAACGGACTGGTTATTAAGGTTAAGAATCAGTTTAAGGCAGGAGAGACACTTGACATCCTGCAACCGAATGAGAACCCGAAAAAATTTATGATTAAAAGAATGCTGCTTGCCAATACTGAAGAAGAAATAGAAGTTGCGAATCCGAATGATTTGGTAATAATTAATGATATTGGTGAAGTAAATCAATATTCAATTTTTAGAATAAAAGCCTAAAACGGCATCCTATTTGACTGGCGTTATCAATTTAAGAAAAGCTTAATTAACTTAATACAATGAGCAGAGGTAAACTATATATTGGTACTTCTGGATGGTATTATGACTCTTGGGTAGGAAATTTTTATCCCAAGGATTCAAATAAGAATAAATGGCTTGGGCACTATTCTAAATATTTTAATACTGTTGAGATAAACAGCAGTTTTTATCATTTAGTAAAAAAGGAAACATTTAATAATTGGGCATTACAAACACCAGATAATTTTATATTTACTGTAAAAGCTTCCAGA